>SLHK01000078.1 GCA_007136165.1 Syntrophomonadaceae bacterium | reverse complement strand
TGGGGCAAACATCGACACAAGCACCACAAGCAATACATTCCTCCGTAATCTTAAAAGGCATCCTCTCCCACCTCCTTTCCCCCTATTTCTATAGCAATCACCAATTCCATCCGGCTATCCTGCAGTAATCTTTGCCGCACTACACGGAATTTCCCCGCTTTTTCCTTCCAGCCGGGGGGTGATGTGATAATAATTTGGGGGATAAGGCCTGCTTCTTTTACGGAGGCCTCCGCCTCTTTTACGGGTTTGCCCAAAACATCGGGAATCTTTTTCATCAGAAGTCCTTTTAGACCTCCATGATTTCCTCTTCCTTGCTTTGCAAAACCCCGTCCACTTTCTTTACATAATTATCCGTCAACTTCTGCACTTCGTCCTGGGACCGGTGGAACTCATCTTCGGAAATCTCCTTCTCCTTTTCCAGTTCCTTCATGTCATCGTTGGCTTCCCGGCGAATATTGCGGATGGACACCCGGGCTTCCTCCGCCTTCTTTTTCACCACTTTAACCAGTTCCCGCCGCCGGTCCTGGGTCAGCTCCGGTATGGCCAGGCGGATGATGGCACCGTCACTGTTGGGGGTAAGCCCCAGATCCGATTTTAAGAGGGCTTTTTCCACATCCTTGACCACATTCTTGTCCCAGGGCTGGACCACCAGCAGCCGGGCCTCGGGAGCTGAAATATTGGCCATCTGGTTCAGCGGTGTGGGAGCGCCGTAGTAATCCACCACCACCTTGTCCAGCAAGGCCGGGGTGGCCCGTCCTGCCCGCAGGGTTTTCAGCTCCCTCTGCAGGGCGTCAACTGCCTTTTGCATTCGCTCTTCCGCATCTTGCAGCACTTCCGCAATCATTGTATCCCCCCTTAAACTATTGTCCCTTGACCAGGGTCCCTATTTTTTCGCCCATAATTGCCTTCTTGATGTTCCCCGAGGTGTTGAGGCCAAAGACGATTAAGGGAATTTTGTTGTCCATGCACAGGGAGGCCGCCGTGGCATCCATAACCCCCAGGTTCTTGTTCAGGAGGTCGATGTACTCCAGCTCCGTATACCGGTTGGCGTTGGGTTCCACCAGGGGGTCCGCGTCATAGACGGCATCCACCTTCCCCTTGGCCAGGAGGATAACCTCCGCCTCGATTTCCGCCGCCCGCAGGGCTGCGGTGGTATCGGTGGAGAAATAGGGGTTGCCGGTGCCGGCGGCAAATATGACCACCCTGCCTTTCTCCAGGTGCCTGATGGCCCGCCGGCGAATATAGGGTTCCGCCACCTGGCGCATCTCTATGGCCGTCTGGACCCGGGTGTCCACTGCCATGCCTTCTAAGGCGTCCTGCAGGGCCAAGGCGTTGATGACGGTGGCCAGCATCCCCATATAATCGGCGGTAGCCCGGTCCATGCCCATTTTGCTGGCCGGAGCCCCCCGCCAGATGTTTCCGCCGCCCACCACCACCGCAATTTCTACCCTGTACTTGCTGAGCTCCCGCATCTGTTCGGCAATGGAGCGCAAAACATCTGCATCAATCCCGTACCCCTTGTTTCCCGCCAGGGCCTCGCCGCTTAATTTAAGCACAACTCTTTTATACTTGGGTGTATCCATAAACTGCCCTTTCCCCCCAGTCCCTATAACTTATTCTACATGCTGCCGGTAATTCCTTTTTCAGGGCGCCAGAAAAAAAGACACCGGAGTGCCTTTAAAGTTTATTCTTTTTTAATCATTTCCGCCACTTCCGAAGCCAGGTCGCAGCCCTTCTTTTCCAGGCCTTCCCCCATTTCGAAGCGGACAAAACGGCGAATACTTATGTTCTCTTTTATCTGGGAAATTTTCTCCGTCACCAGGTCTTTGACTTTCCTGTCCATGTCCTTAACAAAGCGCTGCTCCAGCAGGCAGTTTTCCTCGTAGTATTTTTCGATGCGGCCGGTAACGATCTTTTCCACGATTCTTTCCGGCTTCCCCTCATTGAGGGCCTGCTTCCGCAGGAACTCCTTCTCATCCTCAATAACATTTTCGGGAACGTCCTCCCGGGACAGATATTGGGGGTTGGCCGCTGCTATCTGCAGGCAGATATCCCTGACAAAGGCCTTGAAGTCATTATTCCGGGCCACAAAGTCCGTTTCGCAGTTCACTTCCACCAGGACGCCAATTTTTCCGCCCAGGTGAATGTAAGAATCCACTATCCCCTCGGCAGCCACGCGGCCCGCTTTCTTGGCTGCGGCGGAAAGACCTTTTTCCCGCAGCAGTTCCTTGGCTTTTTCCATATCGCCCTGGCATTCTTTCAGGGCGTTTTTACAGTCCATCATCCCTGCACCCGTCTTTTCGCGCAGCTCTTTGACCATGGCTGCACTTATCATAAAAAGGCCTCCTTTTTCTTTTGTTGTAAAAAGAGGTAGCGGCAAGGACTGCCCTACCTCCCTGATTTACTCTTCCTGAGAATCCGGGCCCGTTGTCCCGGCGGCTTTCACTTTTTCCGGCTCTGCGCCTTCTTCGCCCTGGGCAGCGGCGGCTTTGGCTTCAGCACCGCCGTCAGCTTTGGCATCGGCACCTTCTGCAGCAACACCTTCGGCGCCGCCAGGCCCTTTAGACCCTCCGGCTTCCGGTTCTTCCCCGTCGGCCCGGGTCCCTGCTTCTTCAGCCTCCTGAGCCATCTGGTACCCCTGCAGTCCCTCCAGCACCGCATCGGCCATGCGGGAGGTTATCAGTTTTACCGCCCTGATGGCATCGTCGTTTCCGGGAATCATGTAGTCCACTTCATCGGGGTCACAGTTGGTATCGACGATGGCAATGATGGGGATGTTAAGCTTGCGCGCTTCGGCAACGGCGATCTTTTCCTTCCTGGGATCGATGATATAGACCGCTGCCGGCAGCTTTTTCATGTCGCGAATCCCCGACAGGAACTTCTGCAGCTTCTGCTGTTCATGCCGCAGGCGAATGACTTCCTTTTTGGGCAGCACATCGAAGACGCCGTCTTCTTCCATCTTCTCCAGCTCAAAAAGCCTGTCAATCCGCCGGCGGATGGTGCTGAAATTCGTCAACATGCCTCCCAGCCAACGCTGGTTCACATAAAAACATCCCGCCCGTTCCGCCTCCACCTGCACCGATTCCTGGGCCTGTTTTTTGGTCCCGACGAACAGGACTTTCTCACCGGCGGCGGTGAGGTCCTTCAGGAAGTTGTAAGCCACCTCCATCAACTTGACGGTCTGCTGCAAGTCGATGATGTAGATGCCGTTCCTTTCCATAAAGATGTAGCTCTTCATTTTGGGGTTCCACCGGCGGGTCTGGTGCCCGAAATGGACCCCCGCCTCCAGAAGTTGTTTCATGGATACTACTGCCATGCAACTACACCTCCTCTCTTGGTTTTTTCCTCCGCTGCCGTCATGCGGCCGTAAAACCCTAAGGCACCCTTACAGCCGTCAGGAAGCGTGTGATTTTTCACCACAAGGAAGTATAACACAGTTTTAGGGAAATGGCAACTTATTCATGGGTTTACTTTACGGGCCCTGGAGGCTCTCTATATAGACAGTAACAGGCAGTTCCAGGGGGCCCAGGATTTTGATGTAAAAGGTTTGGCCGTGGAGGTTCTCCTGCATCTGCTCCTGCACCAGGTAGGAGGCTGTCTCCCCTATATCCCGGGAAAGCTCCCAGGTATCGATGCCGTCCAAAAGCCGGTAGACGGAGTTTTCCACATTTTCCCTTAAGAAACCCTCCAGCTGCAGGGCCAGCTCATCGGGCAGGGTGAAGATAAAGCCGGCAATCTCCATGCGGGTGGAGGTCAGCTGCCCTTCCATCTCCTTCCTGACGATCTCCGGTATCTCCGCCTTGGCGGCGTCAATCATCAGGGGCAGGTCCCTTTCCGCCACCAGGGTGACCTGGGTTCCCACGGATGTGGAAATGTCACGGCTGTCCAGGGTTATCTGAACGCCCCGGTTTAGGAAAAAAACAGCGGAAAAAAGCAACAGGCCCGCCAGGAGGGCCATGCCCAAAACCATGCCCCGGATAAAATCCTGCTTCTTTGCTTTTGCTGCCATGCCTTCACCTTCCCTTATGCTAATACTATAGCAATTTGGCGGCAAATTTATAACAAAAAAAGAGTAGTTTTTACTACTCTTTCAAAATTT
>SLHK01000086.1 GCA_007136165.1 Syntrophomonadaceae bacterium | reverse complement strand
GCCTCAATAATCTCTCCCCGGCCTTTTCGTTCCGGGGCAAAGGTCCGTTTGACCCAGGTGGCCGAGCCGTCAACCCCGATCTTCGTCTCATCGGCATCTATGTCTTGAACCCCCCAGACGGGGATTTCTTTCTTATGGGCCTTCATGGTGCCCATCATGGTGGGGAAACGGGGTTCGTTAATGGACTTGTCAACGGTCAGGACACAGGGGAAACTAACTTCAATTACTTCATAGCCCCCCTCAATACCTCTCTCCACCTGAATTTTACCTTCCTCCACCTTGAGGATTTTCTGCACATAGGTAACCTGGGGCAGGTTCAGGTGTTCCGCCACTCCCGGCCCCACCTGGGCCGTATCCCCGTCAATAGCCTGCTTGCCGAAGAGGATCATGTCAAAATCCCCTGCCTTCTCACAGGCCCTGGACAGGGTATAGGAAGTCGCCAGGGTATCGGCACCCCCAAAGGGCCTGTCGCTGACCAGGATAGCTTCGTCAGCCCCCATGGCCAGGCATTCCCTCAGGGCCTCCTGGGCCTGGGGCAGGCCCATGGTGATGACGCTAACCTTCCCCCCGTGGGCTTCCCGAAGCTGCAGGGCCGCTTCCACGGCGTGCTTGTCGAAGGGATTGACGATACTGGGAACCCCTTCCCTTATCAGGCGACCCGTTTCAGGGTCGATCTTGACTTCTGTTGTATCAGGGACCTGCTTGATACATACGATAATTTGCATTTCTCCAACCCTCCATTGTCGGTTATTCTTAACCCATCTCTAAAATATAGCGAGAAAAAAACATCTTCAGTACCGGCGTCGCCCCCCTCCCCAAAATTAACTAAAAAAGTTGAAAAATTTTACCCCGGAAACATCTTATAATGAATTCTACAAAACCTTGAGGAATCCTCCCAAACCCCAATATTTTCGTAAGATAAGCAGATTAAGAACGGGGCTTGGCCAAACGGAGAACAAAGCAGGAATCAAAAAAAAAGGGGAGGGAAAAATAAAAGCGGTTAAAAATAGTGAAGGAGGCTTTCTCATGCACAAAGATCTGCCCTTTGCCCACCTGACGGAAAAGCAGCTGGAAAAACTCAAAGAAACGGAGACCTTCATAAACCGTCAGCCCGACCGGAACACTGAGGAGGAAGAAATAATCCTCCTGGCCTTCAAGCAGGAAAACCACTAGGCCAAACACCATAACCTCCAGGGCAAAACCTGCCCTGGAGGTCATCTTTTCTTTACCGCATATTAAAAAATTTTTTTACATTTTTTTTACAAGAAAAGAGGGTATTTCCATAATCATGTCGAATGAATATTAGCGAAAAACTCCATTAGAGTTTTGGTGATGGGTAGGAGGTGTATGATTGATCAGCAAAGAAAAATCGCTGGAGATGGAAATTGAGGTCTTAAGAGAACAGCTTTACCGGGACAACCCCAATTTTCATAAAATCAGAAAAATGGATCAGAGGACTTACAGCCTCAGCATGAAAATAGATAAGTTAATCAACAAGTACATGAAAAAGACAAAGCCTACGTGATCCATTTCTCCAGACGCAAGAGCAGGCCGTCCGGCTGCTCTCTTTTTTTGTTTTACAGTTCCAGGCGGTAATCCCCTTCCCGGATCCTTCCCAGCCGGCGCAGCTGCCGGGCAAAAATCCCCGCCAGCAGGCCCGGCAGGATAAAATGCAGGAGTAGGATAGCTAAAAGGACGGAAGGGCTCCTGCCCATGGCCGTCAGGGTAAATATCTGGCCCACCAGGCCGCTGGTCCCCATTCCGGCCCCGGCCGGCAGGTTTTCCATGCGAAAGACGGTGGTGGCCAAAGGCCCCAGCAAAGCCCCTGCCAGGGTGGGGGGCAGAAGGATCCAGGGATTCTTAACGATATTGGGAATCTGCAGCATGGAAGTCCCCAACCCCTGGGACACCAGGCCCGAGGAGCCGTTCTCCCTGTAGCCTGCCACGGCAAAACCCACCATCTGGGCGGCACAGCCCACGGTGGCGGCCCCGGCCGCCAGGCCTCCCAGCTGCAGCATTATGGCCAGGGCAGCGCTGCTGATGGGGGCTGTCAGGGCCAATCCCATGAGAACAGCCACCAGGAACCCCATGGGTACAGGCTGCAGATTGGTGGCCGTCATGATGACCTGTCCCAACCCCACCATAAACTGGCCCACAAATCCCCCCACCACGGTGCCCGTCCCTACCCCTGCCAGGATAGTGACGGCGGGGGTGACCACGATATCCAGCCGGGTCTCCCTGGAGACGGCCTTGCCGAACTCCGCCCCCACCACAGCCCCCACAAAGGCCCCCGCCGGCCCCCCCAGGCCGCCTCCGGCAGCAGCCCCGGCAGCCCCGGCGGCGGCACAGGCGAAGAGGACCAGGGGCGGCGCCCCCAGGCCGTGAGCCACGGCAACGCCGATGGCCGGCCCCATCATGCTCATGGCTACCCCTCCGAACTCCGACAAAAAGCCGATATTCAGCTCATCGCCTATGGTCCTGAGAATCAAGCCCACTATGAGGGAGGCAAAGAGTCCCAGGGCCATGGCCCCCAGGGCCTCGATGAAATACCTCCTGACGCTGAATTCGATGTTTTTTCTCTTAAGAAAACTTTTTATGGACAACTCGTTCCCCTTCCTTCCTCTTATGCTTCCACCCTGATGGTCCCGGGGGGGCCCTTAAGAACCCGGCCCACCCGGTGAGCGGTGACGCCTTTACCTTTAAGCCCGTCAAGAAAACCTTCCACCCTGCCGGGGGCTAAGGCCACCAGCAGCCCCCCCGAGGTCTGGGGGTCAAAAAGCACATCGGCCAGAGCCCCGGGCACGTCCCGGGAGAACTCCACCCGCTTCCCCAGGTACTCCCGGTTGGCGTGGAGCCCCCCGGGGAGAAGGCCCATTTCCGCCATCTCCAGGGTTTGGGGCAGCAGGGGTACGGCCCGGGCATTTATTTCCAGGGCCAGCCCGCTGGCCTGGGCCATTTCGCCGCCGTGCCCCAGGAGACCGAAGCCGGTGATATCCGTGGCCGCCGACACCCCGGTCCTCTGCATTTCTTCCCCGGCAGCCCGGTTCAAGGCGGCCATGCTTTCCACGGCTTCCCCCAGATCCGCTTCCTTAAGGACGCGGCCCTTTACCGCCGTGGTCAAAATCCCCGTTCCCAGGGGCTTAGTCAGGACCAGCAGGTCCCCTTCCCGGGCTGCGGCATTGGTGATAACCCTTTCAGGATGGACGGAACCGGTAACGGAAAGGCCGTACTTGGGTTCCTTGTCTTCCACGCTGTGGCCTCCCGCCAGGAGGGCCCCCGCCTCCTTTACCTTCTCCGCCCCCCCCAGCAGCACTTCCGCCAAAAGCTCCTGCTCTCTGGCGGGGAAGCAGACGATGTTTAAGGCAACCAGGGGGGTCCCCCCCATGGCATAGATATCGCTTAAGGCATTGGCGGCGGCAATGCGGCCAAAACTGCGGGGGTCGTCCACGATGGGGGTAAAAAAGTCCAGGGTCTGAATCAGGGCAATTTCTTCCGTTATCCGGTAGACAGCGGCATCATCCATGGTATCGCTGCCCACCAGCAGGCGCTCGTCACGAAAATCCGGCAGACGGCACAGAACCTGTGCCAGGACCGAGGGCCCTATCTTGGCCCCTCACCCTGCACTGCTGCTCATGGCTGTCAGCCGCCTTTTATCTGTGGCCATCCCGTCACCTCCTAAAGTTTGCGGGGATAGCGGTAATCCCCCTCCCGGCGGGTTATCTTCTGCTGGTCCAGGTACTCCAGCAGCGCCTGGGCATATTTGCGGGAAGTCTTCAAAGAGTCCCGCAGGGAAGCCAGGGTGGCCTTCCCTTCCGCCGCAAAGATATCCTTGAGGGCCTTAAGGGCCTTATCAAAGCTCTCCCGGGAAAAATAAATATCTTCCGCCACCTTGACCAGAACACCCTCCTCCACCAGGTGGGCGGCCATGGCCTCCAGCTCTTCGGCGCCCAAATCCAGCCTCTCCCCCGCTTCCCGCAGGGAGGGCGGGGAAAAGCCCCCCTTCTCCACTGCTTCTTTTATGCCGGCCAGGGCCTTTTCCTGGCGGGGCGTCGGCCGGGGGGAGAAGTCCGGGCGGGCCAGAATGTCCCCCCTGGCCTTAATG
>SLHK01000133.1 GCA_007136165.1 Syntrophomonadaceae bacterium | reverse complement strand
TTTTTGCTTCCTTTGTCTGGGCCAGCTGGTGGGGCCAGCCCCTGTGGCAGATGGGTTTCATCTTTGTGCTGCTTTTGGCCGTCACAAGCTTTGACTCTGAGAACCGGGAGGGGGTTATGGAATTCTTGCTCTCCCGCAATGTTTCGCCGGGCCGAATTCTAACAGCAAAAGTGGCGGCCGATATGGTGGTGATCTGGCTGGTGGCCTGTGTTTCCACGGCGATACTATATATAAGTGCCTCCTGCTCAGGTATCGGCTTTGACCCCCCCTATTCCTTTGTAACCGCTACGGCTTTCACCTCCCTGGCCTTTGTGCTGCCCTACAGCGTCTCCCTGGTGGCAACCCTGGTTTCCAGAAACAAAGTCGTGGGCTTCAGTACGGGGCTTTTGTGGGTGGTTTCGGACTTATTACTCCTTATCAGCATAAAAGAGGAACTTTCCCTAATCTACTACATGATTATGCCGGATTTCTACATGCAGGGCGGCTTTCCTTGGGTCCCCGCCGCATTTGTCCTGATACTGGCTTCTCTCCTGACCGGAGGGGCTTACCTGGTGCTTTCGAAGCGGGAGTTGTAACAGCGAATTTTAGTTAAAAAAAGGCCTGACCCCTTTGTTAACAGTCTGAAGTTAACAAAAAGCCTGCCCCCGTGTTAACTTACTGTTTAAGTGAAAAAGGAGGAATACTTATATGATTGAGATTCAAGGTTTATCCAAGAGCTACAACAAGGGTGCGGTTAAAGCCGTGGACGACCTGGACTTACACGTTAAGGGCGGTGAAATTTTCGGCTTCCTGGGCCCCAACGGGGCAGGCAAGACTACCACCATCAAAATGATGGTGGGGCTTTTAAAGCCCGATGGCGGCACCGTGAGGATTAACGGCTTTGACATCGGGAAAGAACCCCTGCGGGTCAAGGAGTCCATCAGTTTTGTGCCCGATAATCCCGAGGTTTATGAGAAATTGACGGGGATTGAATACCTGAATTTCCTGGGGGACGTATACGGGGTTCCCGGGCCCCTTCGCCGGGAAAAAATCTCTTATTTTTTGAACCTCTTTGAACTGACGGGGGCTGTCAATGACCTGGTCCAGAGTTACTCCCACGGCATGAAGCAAAAGCTGGTTTTAATAGGAGCCCTGCTCCACGAACCCCAGGTCTTTATCCTGGATGAGCCCATGGTGGGGCTGGACCCCAAGTCGTCCAACAACTTGAAAAAATACATGCGGGAGCACTGCGATAGCGGTAAAACCGTGTTCTTTTCCACCCATGTGCTGGAGGTGGCGGAAAGGCTTTGCGACCGGATCGGCATTATTAACCAGGGCCGGCTAATTGCCTGCGGTACCATGGAAGAACTTAAGACACAATCCCGGAGCAAGGAATCCCTGGAAAATATCTTTTTGGAGCTGACGGAATGATGAACATGCTCAGGTTGGCAAAACTGCAGCTGAAAGTTGGATTCGGGCTGTCGGCCCTCAAGTGGTATTTTAGAAACAGCCCCTTAAAATTCTGGGGGGGTGTGGGCATTGTCCTGGTGGTTATCCTGGCGATTATGCCCATATTCATCCTCTACCTGCGGCTGGTCCAGGGCGTCTTTGACACGGCCCTGATGCTGGGGCAGCCCCAGGTAGTCCTGACCATGGCCATGGTCCTCTCGGCTTTCCTGGTTTTCATCTTTGGCATAGCCTATGTGATGTCAGCCTTCTATTTTGCCCGGGACCTGCCGGTTTTGGTGCCCCTGCCCCTGCTGCCCCGGGATATCCTGGGGGCAAAATTTGCCCAGGTCCTGGTAAGCGATTACCTGACCATCATACCTTTCTTTTTGCCCGCCTTGATTGTTTACGGCTTGAGAAGCGGCGAAGGCCTCCTTTACTGGCTGGTGGGGGTTTTAATATTCTTCCTCCTGCCCCTGATCCCTTTGACCCTGGCCACGGTCCTGATCCTTCCCCTGATGCGGCTCACAAATATCAGCCGGAGGAAGGATACCGTGCGCATGGTGGGCCTGGTGGGAATGCTGGCCCTGGTGGTGGGGCTTAATTCCTTCCTTTCCCAGGTGCCTCCCGGGGAGGAGGCGGAGTTTGTTCAAAGGCTGCTGGCGGATGAAGGCCTGGTCTATTACATGGCCCGCGCCTTTCCCCCTGCTGCCTGGGCTACCGTGGCCCTGACGGCGGGAGGGTTTAAGGCCGTCCTCAACGGGGCGGGTCTGCTGGCCCTCAGCGGGGCGGGTTTGCTGGCCATGTTTTACCTGGGAGACCGCCTCTTTTACCACGGCCTGATTGGCAGCGAAGAAACCCACTCCCGGAAGAAGCTGTCGGGGGATGTGCTGGAAAAGAGAATATCCAAAACCTCCTCCCCCATTATGGCCATCGCCTCCAGGGAAATCAAGACCCTCATTCGAACGCCCATTTATTTGTTTAACAGCGTGGGCATCTTTGTCCTCCTGCCCGTGATCATGCTGATACCGGCCGCTTCGGGAGGAGGCCTGGCGCCTTTAATAGATATGGTCCGCAGCCAGGAGGCCCGGGTTATGGTGAACCTGGGAGGAGCGGCTTTTATGGGGGTTATGGCCCTTTTTGCCCCGGCCGCCTCCAGCTCTTTCTCCCGGGAGGGCCGGACCTTCTGGATTTCCAAAGTGATTCCCGTACCTCCCGGCCAGCAGATCAGGGGGAAAATGGCCTATTCCTTCCTGCTGACTTTCCTGGCCCTGCCCCTGCTCCTCATCTTCTCCTTTCTAACAGTCCGCTGGTCTTTAGGAGAGCTCTTGCTGGTCTTCCTCTTGGGCACCGCCCTGGCCTTCCCGGCCATCAGTTTGAGCCTCCTCGTCGACATGATGAGGCCCTTCCTGGATTGGGATAACCCCCAGAGGGCTATCAAGCAGAATGCCAACGTCCTCATAGCCATGGTGGCGGGAGGGGCCCAGTTCTATCTCATATACCTGCTGGTGAACCGGGTTTTGGCCGCTGCGGGGGACCTGTGGGTTTACGCCGGTGTCTTTTTGGGTGCCGTGGCCCTGGGGCTGATCAGTTACCTGGCCATGATGCGGCTGGCCGATGCCCGATACCGGGATATTCAGGTTTAAGGCAGTTAACCGGCCACTGAAAGGAGGTTATGCTTATTTGAAAAAAACATATAATTACCTGCAGCACTTTATCCAATAATAAGGGTGGACATTTGTCAAGTGCTGTAAAAGAATGAGTTTTCTCTGTGCAATACAGGAGGTGAAAGAAATGAAGTACATTGCCCCGTTAATTGTTGTCCTGTTCGTCTCAGCGGTAATCCTGCTGTATGCTTTTGGTTTCTTTTCTGTGGCCGATTACTACCCTTCTTCTACCTGGATTAAAGTTTTGCTAGTGCTGGGGGTGGGGGGCTTTCTTGCGGCTATAATCGCGGTATATGTCCAGAGGGTAAAAGAACTTAAGGAGGAGGATCCGGATGATCTTAGTAAATACTGATTACATCAGCGGTAAGGAACTGGAGATATTGGGTATAGTCAAAGGCTCCATCATTCAGTCCAGGCACCTGGGCAAGGATATTATGACCAGCCTCAAGACCCTGGTGGGGGGAGAGTTAGGGGCGTACGGGGAAATGATGAACGAAGCCCGGGCCATGGCCACCAAACGCATGGTCCAGGAGGCAGAGCAGCTGGGAGCCGATGCCGTCGTCAACATCCGCTATGCTTCCAGCGCTATCAAGGCAAACGCCGCAGAAATCCTGGTCTTCGGCACCGCCGCCAAATTCAAAGATTGAGTTAACATAACTGGGGTCAGGCTTGAGTTATTGACTTACTTTTCCCTGCAATTTAATTTAGAGGGGCCGCAGGTTATAGCTTAAACAGCCGGCGCCCTCTTTTTTGCTACTAACTTTCCTCTTCTCGGCCTCCGGCATCCTTAACCCAGGGCCGCAGCAGGTAACTCATCAGTTTGAGGGGGTCCCGGTGGGAATATGCAAAAATCTTCTCCGCGATCCTGCCGTCCAATTTTTTTACCAGGCTGTCCAGCCTGGAGTTGTTCAGCTTTTCCATGGCCCGGCGCAGGACCAGGGAGTTGTGATAGCTCTGCCGAAGGCCTTTGACCAGTTCCTCATAGCTTCCCTGTCCCGCCAGGTCGTGGGCGGCAAAAATACCCGTCAT
>SLHK01000109.1 GCA_007136165.1 Syntrophomonadaceae bacterium | reverse complement strand
GTACAGGCGCAAATCTAGAAGGGCCGGGGGAAAACTTCCGGCAACGGGCCGGTACCGGAGGTCTCGAATTCTCACGGGGGGATTTGCAATAACCTGAGCCAGCAGAAAAATACTGAAGAAGAGAAATACTCCGCTGACCAGAAAGGCCTCCCTGGCGCTTTTTTGCACCAAACCCTGAACAATAGGGGACATTACCAGGGCAGCCAGGCCGGTGCTGGTAACCACCAGGCCGGCAACCGTCCCTTTTCTTTCAGCAGAGAACCATTTCATAGCCGATGGGGTTGTGGAAGAGAAGCAGCAGGCCAGTCCCAGGCCCAGGAGACCTCCCCATAAAAGGGCGGCAGCAAAGGGAGACTCCAGGTACAGGGAGCACGATATAAAAGCTCCCCCGGCAAAGAGGCTGCCCAGGCTGATGACAGGCCGGGGGCCAAAATAGTCCTGGGCTTGGCCCGCAGGGACCATGGAGAAGGCATAGCAAAACAAGAATAGGGAATAGGGCAAAGCGGCCTGGGCATGAGTCCAGCCTTTTTGGGTTACCAGGCCCGCAGCAAAGATGCTCCAGGTGTAGTTTATGCCAACCAAAAAGTTAATTCCTGCTCCTGCCAAAGTTACTTTCCATCCACGGTATATGGGCATCGAATTCCAGCTCCAGTACGCAAATGATGGCTTTCTTTGCCATAATATATGTATGACTCCCACTAAATAGACGCCCTAAAAAGCCTCTTGGATACCCGTTGCCGGCTTGGGTCATACACAAGCCCTCCTCCGTTTGCCCTTTAACCGTCCACCTTTGCCCCCCAAAAAACCACCCCCCTGCTTCCACATATATTTTAAGCCTCTGGAAAGCATAAGGAAAAAGGATGAAAAACGGGGAACGATTATGGCTGATGTATTAAATTCTACCCGGGAAAATCGTCAAAAGTTTGCCGGCAAACCTTCCCTTTCCCCGGGCATTATTTGGCTCGGCACCAATACCTGCGACGGCAACATCATTTCCACCATGAACACCTTCCGGCCTTCCCTACAGGAAGTACTGGAGGATTTTGATTTTTACTATTCATCAATGATTATGGCCCCGGAGGGCGAAAGTGCCTCAGAAAAGTGGAGGCTGCCTCAAGTACAGAAAGGTGCCTTTATCCTGGTGGTAGAGGGGACGGTACCCACGGCCTACGCAGGGAAGACGGCCGTTGTGGGCCAGGTAAACGGTCAAAACATTACGGCCCTGGAGCTGGTCAAGGAGCTGGGCACCCTGGCAAGATGGGTGGTGGCAGCCGGGGTATGCGCATCCTTTGGCGGTCCCTATGCGGCTTACCCCAACCCTACCGGATCGGTAGCCGTTTCTAAGGTTCTGAACCGTCCCGTCATCAATGTCCCCGGATGCCCTGTAAATCCCCGCTGGGTTTTAGAGACCCTCTATTATCTGAAGGAAAAGGGCGCCCCGGAACTGGACCCCCTGGGAAGGCCCCGGTTTCTCTACAAGGATACGGTTCACAGCCGCTGTGAATTTTTGCCCCTCTTCGAGGCCGGTATCTTTGCCCAGGAGATAGGGCAAAAAGGATGCACATATCTTCTGGGCTGCAAAGGCCCCAGCACCCGGGCCGACTGCCCCGTAAGGCTCTGGAATGATGAAAAGTCAGCGTGGAATGTGGGCGTCAACAGCATCTGCATCGGCTGCACCTCACCGGAGTTTCCGGACCAGGTGGCTCCCTTTTTCAAACATGAGACGGATTTATATTTTAAGCCCAAAAGAATTAATCTGGATTCCCTGGCATTGGGAACTGCTGCTTTTACCCTGGCCGGCATCGGCGCCCACCTGGCAGGGAAAGTTCTTACAGGCAGGGTAAAACTGGGTTCAAAAAAGCCGGTGCCGACTTTGAGCCTGGTCAGAAAAGGCTTTAAAAAGCTTAAGGATTCGAAAAAATGATTGGAGTAGCTATATGCACAAAGTGTCTATTTCCCCTGTTACCCGGGCCAACGCCGTCGGAACTGCCACCGTCTACGTGGAAGAGGGAAAGGTGGTGGAAGCCGAAAGCGGGGCGTCAATTTTCAAAGGCTTTGAAATTATTATGGCGGAACGGGACCCCTGGGACGCCCCCTATTTGACGCAGCGTATCTGCGGCATATGTTCCTCCGCCCACGCCCTGGCCTCTTGCCTGGCCCTGGAAGCAATAGCGGGAGCCGAACCTCCTCCAAACGGCATTTTGCTGCGGAACATAATCTTCGGCCTGGATCTGCTTCAGAACCACATCCGCCACTTCTACATGCTGGGATTGTGGGACTGGGCTTCGCCTCCCGACAGGTTCCCCTTTAAAGGCGGCTATACCAAAGGGTTCCGCTTTTCAAGCAAAGAAACGGAACAGCTGCGGCAAGGGTACTGGCAGGCCGCCGACCAGAGCCGGTTGGCCCATGAAGCTTTGACTTTGCTGGGGGGGAAAGTTCCCCACCAGCACGGCATCGTCCCCGGCGGGGCCACCCTTTTCCCCGAAAAGCATGTTCGGGAGGAACTGCGCCGCCGGCTGCAGAAGATCCGGGTTTTTGTGGAAAAGGTATATCTGCCGGATGCCCTGCTGCTCCAGTCCCGTTACAAGGATTATCTGTCTTTGGGTGTCCGCAAATCCGGTTTTCTGTCCTCCGGGTGCTTTCCTCTTTCCAAAGGGAAGGGGCACCACTTTCCTGCCGGTGTCCTCCTGGATGACGGGGTTGAGGCGGTGGGTTTGAACGGTATTTCAGAAAGCCTGGAGCACAGCTGGTTTCAGGGAGAAGGAGGCGACCCCTGGGTAGAGGAATCTGTGCCTGATCCCAACCGGGAAGGGGCTTATTCCTGGGTAAAAGCCCCCCGCTACCGGGAAACTGCCTGCGAGGGGGGCCCCCTGGCCCGGCGTCTGCTGCAGGGAGAAGGTCCCCGCCGCAGTTCGACCATGGACCGTATCGTTGCCAGAGCCCGGGAAGCCCTGAAGGTCGCCCGGCTGCTGGAGGTCTGGTTGGATGAACTGATGCCGGGGAAGCCGGCCCGGGTCTCCTTTAAGATACCCGCCTCCGGCCGGGGGGTGGGGGCCGTGGATGCCATGCGGGGCCCCCTGTCCCACTGGGTCACATTAAAAGGGGGGCGAATCTCCAGCTATCAGATTATCACCCCTTCCGCCTGGAATTTCTCCCCCCGGGACGGAAAGGGGCGGCCGGGCCCCGTGGAAGAGGCCCTGGTGGGCACTCCCGTGGAGGATGTTAAAGAACCCATAGAAGTAGGGCGCATCCTGCGCTCCTTTGACCCCTGTTATTCCTGTGCGGCCCATGTGGTGGACAGAACCCGGGGAGAGGCAAAGCTTCTACAAGTATAAAAACAGCAGAATGGAGGTGAGTTGGATGTGGCTGCTCTCTAAAGTTATGCCGAAGAAACTGCGCCATACCCGGGAGATTCGTGTTTATCACTGGATATTGGCCAGCTCTTTTTTTCTCCTCTTTTACAGCGGCCAGCATATATCCCACCCCAGGTACTTTCCCCTGCCCCGTATGGGACTGGCCCGCCTCGCTCATTTCACCGGCCAGTTTGCCTTTTTGGGAGCCATAATTTGGCGGATTCATCATGGGATAAAGACGGGAAACTACAGAGAAATCATCCCCAGTAGAAAGACTTTTTCCCAGGCTCCAGCCTTCTTTCGCTATGAACTTTTCCTAAGCTCCAAACAGCCGAAGTTTCCCAAATACAACCCCCTGCAAAAATTTCTCTACACTTTCTGGATTCCCCAGTTCCTGCTGCTGGGGCTGACAGGCCTCATTCTCTACATCCCCCAGAGGCTGTCCCGCCTGGAAAAGGTTTTCGGGGGCCTAAACCGGGTCCGGCGCCTCCATTACCTCCTCAGCCTGATTGCCGCCAGCACCGTTTTTGGGCATCTCTACCTCGCCCTCACCTCAGGCAAAGAAAAGCTAAAGTCCATCTTTACCGGTTACCAGGCCAGGGGGAAGAAGTAATGGCGGCAGCTGAAAGCGAGAACCTGGTATTGGGCCTGGGCAACATCCTGTTAAAGGATGACGGCATTGGGGTCCGGCTGGTGAGGGAGCTGCAAAAAAAAGGTATTCCCCCCGGAGTTTCCTGCCTGGAGGGGGGAACGGCGCTCCTGGACATACCCGGGTTTCTGGGGAGAAAAACCCGGCTGCTGGTGGTGGACGC
>SLHK01000186.1 GCA_007136165.1 Syntrophomonadaceae bacterium | reverse complement strand
TAATATCCTCGGCTCCCTCGGGAAACCAGCCCGACGTCCAGTTCCGGGTTATGAGGAACCCGTCCTGGCTGAAGCTCTCCAGTACGGCGGCGGTGCCGTTTTCCCCCAGGTCCGCCATCCCGGAGTTTTCCTGCAGGCGTTTGGATGCTTCCCTCGCCAATTTCATGAAACGGTCTTTGACTGCGGGCTTTCGGGCCTTCCCCTTTTTTACCACCACGGCCTTGACGTTTTTGGAGCCCAGGACGGCCCCCGTGCCGTTGCGCCCGTTGGCCCTGCTGCACATGCTGATAACACACGCGTATTTCACCAAATTTTCTCCGGCCGGGCCTATCTGAGCAATATAATTATCGTCTTCCCCCAGGTCCTGGCGAATCAACCTTTCCGCCTCTCCCGTCACCTGCCCCCACATGGCCTCGGCGCTGCGCAGCCTCGCCTCTTCCCCCTGGATGCTCAGGTAAACGGGCCGGGGTGCCCTGCCCCGGAAGATGACGGCGTCCCAGCCGTTGGCCTTTAAGTGGGCAGGGAAAAAGCCGCCCACCTGGCTGTCTCCGATGGCCCCTGTCAGGGGGCTTTTGGTTGTGATGCACATCCGGTTCAGGCCGCTCATAGGCAGGCCTGTTATGGCTGAAACCGCCATCACCAGCATGTTGTCAGGGGACAGGGGGTCAACCCCCGCCTTCATGTCCTTGAGGAGCAGGTAAAGCCCCAAGGCGGAACCCCCGGGGTACTGGCGGAAAACTTCCGCCGGCAGGGTCCTCTTGCGCAGGGTTTGCCTGCTTAAATCAACATCGAGAATACGTGCTTCCGGGAAATTTGCCAAAGCAAAACTCCTCCCTTAAGATTTTTAATCTTATGACAGCCTGCGAACTTCCTGCAGGAGCCGTTCAACCTCTTCAGCGGTATTGTAAGGGGAAAGGCCTACCCTGACCAGGCCGCCGTATCTCTCCAGCTCCAGCACTTCTATCAGGCGGCTGGCATAGAAATGACCGTGCCACACGAAAATGCCCTTTTCACCCAGGGCTGCCGACACTTTCCCCGAAGGCAGTTTCTCCATGGTAAAAGAAACGGTAGAGGTGCGGCGGTACCCCTTGGGGGGCCCGTAAATTTTTACGCCCCTTATGGCCGCCAGTTCTGCCCGCAAATAATCTGCCAGGGGCTGCTCATAGGCTTCCATGGCCTGCATACCGGCCACCACTTTCTGCCGGCGGGAGAGAGGTTCCCCCGGCCCCGGGCCTTCCATACCGCTCTTCTCTCCCCGGAAACCGAATCGCTCCCCCACATCGGCTATAAATTCCACCGCTTCCCGGGCACCGGCAATGCCTTCATGGTTTAAAGTACCTGTCTCAATACGGTGTGGAATCTCTGCCGACTGAACCTTAAGCCGGTAGGTGGGCAGCTCCTCGTAGACCGTTTTCTTTCCGTAGAAGATGCCCAGGTGGGGCCCGAAGAACTTGTAGGCGGAGCACAGGAGAAAGTCTACTCCCAGATCTTTCACATCCAGGGGCCCGTGCAGGGCATAGTGAACTGCATCCACAACCGTCAGAGCTCCCGCCTGGTGGGCAAGCCTGGTCATTTCCTTGACATCGCTTACCGTACCCACGCTGTTGGCGGCGTAGCCGAAGGCGGCCACCCGGGTTTTTTCCGAAAGCTTGGCTTCGAAATCCTTAAGGTCTACAGAACAGGTTTCAGGATCTATCCGGGCTTCTTTAACAACAAACCCCAACGCCTGCAAATCCTCCCAGGGTCCCCGGTTGGCTTCGTGGTCCAGCTGGGTGACGAGAATCTCGTTTCGACGCCCCTGCCTCGTCCCCTGCCCCGCCCCCTGTCCTGCCCTTTGCCCGTCCTTTGCCCCTGCACTTGGGACAGGGTGCCTGTCCCCTTGTCCCGCCCCTTGTACCCCATCTTCCCGGGCCAGGGCCAGGGCCAGGCTGAACATGAGGGTGGTGGTATTTTGCCCGAAGGATACCTCCTCCGGGTCCGCACCCAGAAAGTCCGCCAGGGCTAAGCGGGATTCCCCGATAATTCTGTCGCTTTCCTGACTGGTTAAAAAAGGCCCTCCCGCATTGGCATTTGCCGTTAACAGGTAATTCACCATAGCGTCGATAACCCGCCGGGGCACCTGGGTACCGCCGGGTCCGTCCAGAAATGCCGCCGGGTAGCCATTAACCTTGAGGGACAAGGCGGGAAACTGCCTTCTAATGTAATTCACGTCATATTTCATAACTCTCATCCTCCTGCAGGCCCATTTTTTGCACACTTGTTATAATTCGACATCGCTACTCCCAAAACCCTTCATCCCAACCCGCAACTTCTTTATCTTATCAGGAAGGAAAATGGGGCTGGAGGTGGAATAACTAATAGCTGTAGGCCGGGAAAACCGCCGCCTGAGGGAGGACTGCCCGTGAAAACTTTGCTGGACAAAGTCTATCTGGATTTCCATGAGACTTCTCTGCTGGATTTTGATGCCCTTTTGACCAGCTACGGCCAGGACAAATACATGGCCAAATCTTTTTCCATTTTTTCATACCTGGTTGCCCGGGGCTATAAAGCATCCACAGACCTGGCGGAAAAATTTGCCGAGACTATGGAGGCTTTTTTCCTGGCCACCTCCATACACGATGACGTCATCGATTCCCGGGATGACGGGGAAAAGGCCTTGAGTCAGCATTCCTTAAATACCCGCATCGTCTTTGGGGACTATTTTTTTATTCAACTGGCCGTTCACCTGGCAGAAATTACCCAGGAGTTAAATGCCCAGTACCGAAAGGGTTTTTTGGATTATTTTAAAAGGGAGATGGTGGTGGTGGCCGAAAGCCAGCTGATTGACCAGCGCATGGCCGGCAAACCCTATACCATTGAAGCCTCCCTGCAGCAGGCCGAAGAGAGGGGCGGCAGTTGGGGCAGGCTGGTCATGGGCAGCGTATGCCGGGCCCTGGGCGCCCCACCCCCGGACGTCCGGCTCCTCAGCGAAGCAGCCAACGACTTTTTCATCGCCCTCACCATCCTGGACGACCTGCAGGATTTGACCGATGACATCGCCAATGGCATTTACAGCCTGGCCCCATCCCACTACGCGGAGCGCCACGGCAGCCTGAAGCTTTTGCAGGAGGCCAGGGGGAGCAAAGAGAAGATTAAAAGAGAGCTGGACAAGACGGGCTCCATCAAATTTTCTCTGGAGACAGCCTCCAATTATGCCGCGAAGGCCAACCAAAAGCTTGACGAATTTTTGCGAAATAAAGAGGGAATGTACTGGTTTCAGATGAAAGCTTTTTTCAATAACGTCTCCCTGCAGTTAAATAATATTGGCGGTGGTTTTTTTGCCCAGAAGGGAACCCCTACACAGCAGCGCAAATGAATTTAACGAAGCCCAATACCCACAAGAAGCCCATCCCCCGGCCGCCCAAAGCCAGAGTTTAAAACCCATCGGCCTTCTTTTATTCATTGCCTTTTTGTGGAGTTCAAACGGCCTTTTTATCAAGTTGGTGGATTGGCATCCCCTGGCCATCTCTTCGGTTCGAAGCATTGTGACCATCGTCACCATGCTCCTGTATTACCGCCGCTTGCGACTTACCTGGTCTTTTGCCCAGGTGGGAGGGGCTGTCTCCTGGGCTTTGACCGTCATTACATTTGTGGCGGCCAACAAGCTGACCACCGCCGCCAACGCCATCCTTTTGCAGTACACGGCCCCCGTTTTTATGGCCGTTTTTTCCTACTGGTTTCTTAAAGAGAGGGTTACCCGGTATGACTGGATTGCTATTTTTACTGTCATGGGCGGCATGGTCCTATTCTTCCTGGATGAGTTAACTTTTGGCTACCTGGCGGGAAACTTTCTGGCCATTATAAGCGGCATCACCTTCGCCTTTTTTCATCTCTTTATGCGCAAGCAAAAGGCGGGGTCTCCCGTGGAGTCCGTCATCTTGGGCAGCATTTTAATCGTCATCATTGGCCTGCCCTCTATATTCATGTCGGGCCCACCGGCAGGTACCTGGAGTTGGCCGGCCATGATTCTCATGGGACTCTTTTTGAGCCTTTCCTTTGCCATCTATTCCCGGGTCATCCGGCACGTAAGGGCCATTGAAGCGATCCTGGTCCTGATTCTTGAACCTCTCCTCAACCCGGTGTGGGTCTTTCTCGTCATCGGGGAAAGGCCGGGCTCCTGGTCCCTG
>SLHK01000082.1 GCA_007136165.1 Syntrophomonadaceae bacterium | reverse complement strand
GTCTTCGGGGGATGTGAAGGGGAGGTCTTCCAGGTTCAAGCCCGCCAGGTTGTCCCGGCCAAGGCCCCTGTCTTTAAAAACCCGGCTGTAGAAAGGGTGCCTGTCGGCCACCTGAGTGAAAAAGTCCTGCATCCGGGTATGCTGCATCTCTTTTATCTGTTTGTCGTTAAACGCCTTAAGCTTTTCCCATTTTTCCAAAGGTTGGCACCTCCTTGGCTGGTTGCTTGTACTAGTCCGTTGGCCGGTTGTCAAATATCCGTTTTTCCTTCAATTCCGTCTCCATCCCCAGCTGCTTGAGGATTTCCGGGACGGGCTTGAAGATGATGTCGCTGGGGGCCACCTCTGTATCCCGGATGACCTTCTGCCTTAAGTCCGCTTTCAGTTTTTCCAGGTTGCACCCCTCTTCCGGGGCCACATACAGGTAAATCTCATCCAGCTCGAAGGGATCGTTGTTCCGCTTCCTGATTTCCACCTGCCACTCCACCACCTGGGGGTGGCTCATCATGAGGGGGAAGAAGTTGTTCAGGTTGACCAGGGTCCCCTTGATTTTGGTGAGTTCAAACTCTTTAAATTCCGACTTCCTCTGGATATTAGCGCTAATGCGGGGCACGGTGCGGCCGCAGTTGGGGCAGGGTTCGTAGGTAATGCCCCCCTTGGCTATGTCCCCGGTACGGTACCTGAGGACGCTGGTGCCCCGCCAGTCCAGGGGCGTGTAGACGATTTCCCCTTCCTCCCCCTCTCCCACGGGCTCGCCGGTGTCCGGGTCCACCACTTCTATCACTTCCATGTCGGGGTAGATGTGGTAGCCGTAGGAAGTCTCCGCCGGGCACTCGCCCCAGGCCACCCGGCTTTCCGTGCAGGCATAGGTGGCCAGGACCAGGATTTCTGCGGCGCCCATCTCCATGAGAAGGGATTTTATCTTGTCCTTCAAGCCGGGTGGCACCCGCTCCCCGCCAAAGAGGATAGTCTTGACGGAGGAAAAATCCCTTTTCTGCCGGGCCGCTTCCCGGAGGAAATAATAGGCGTAACCGGGGATGAAGCACATGGCCGTGGCTCTCAGTTCCTCCACCGCCTCGATGAGGTTCTGAGTGCCCATGACCTTGCCCCCGCCGCTGTTGAGGGTGGCAATACCGCTGTTTTCCGCGGCGAAAAAGGCCTGCCAGAAGGCCAGGTGGGGTGAATAGGGGAAGGCGTTGACGAACATGTCTTTCTCGTCCAGGCCAAAGACGTCCAGCAGGCGGTACCCCCCTTCCCTGATGTTCTCCAGGTCCCTTTTGGAGTACACAAAGGGGGTGGATTTGGCGGTCCTTCCCGTGGTGAAGTGGATATGGACGGGTTTATAATCATAGATTTTTTCCTCCACCACGGCCTTGCCGCCGTAGGGGGAAAGCTTGGCCAGGTGGCCGTACTTCTCAGTGATTTCCTCGTCGGGCCGCACCACGAAGTCCTTGTGCTTTTCCGGTTCCTCGTCGGTGGGGGCCACGTCCTCCTTGTAGGTGAAGGGCAGGTGTTTCAAATCCTGCACCCCCTTGATTTTATAGGGGTCCAGGCCCATTTCCTTGAAGACGCGGCTGTAATAGGGGCTGTATGGGTAAATCTGGTTTATAAGCAGGGCCCTGAGTTTGCGGTCCTGCATCTTTTTAATTTCGGCAGCCGACATGCTGCAGAGTTTTTGCCAGTTTTCCATATGGGGCCTCCTCGTAAAAACTATTTACCGCTTGCGGTTTCCGTTAAAGCTGCCGCAGGGGCAGACCTGGCTTCCAGGAAAAAGCCGTGGGAGCAGGCTGTCCCCGTAAGTCTGCCTCCCTGCAGCCTGATGATTCTTGCCTTAACCCGGTATGGCGGAGAAGATATCGTAAAGGGTTCCCAGTGACAGCATGATCAGAACGCAGAAGACCAGGATTATGATGGGCAGCACCTTGCTGTTGTACCTGCTCTCCTCGTAGTCCTTCCAGCCGTGCATCATATCCACCTGCTGCTTTACCTCCAGCGGGGGTTCCTTGGTGAACCAGGATACCAGGATGGTGGCGATAAAGGCCAGGGGGATGGAAACGGCCATAACCTTAACCCACCCCAGGGGGCCATAAAACAGGTAGTGGATCCTGGTGGGATGCCAGGCCAGCATTTCAATCAAGACATAGGGCACAAAGCTGGTGAGGAAACCTACAATCATGCCGACAAAAGCCCCTTCCTTGGTGGTTCGCTTCCACCAGATCCCCATAATCATGGGCACCCCGAAGGAGGCGCCGGCAATGGCAAAGGCCCACATAACGGTGACCAGGATGAAGGCCGGGGGCCTTAAGGACAGCAGGGTGACGATAATGCCGATGGCCAGCATGGTCCAGGCCGACATCTTCAGGAGGCGCTCATCACTGATATTGGGCTTGACGACGGCATAGAGGTCGTACACCAGGCCCGTTCCCATGATCATGAGGAGGCCGGCAATGGTGGAGATGCCGGCAGCCACGGCTCCCGCCACCGCCAGGGCCAGCCAGCCGCTTCCGGCCAGGGCCTGGGTCAGGCTGAAGACCATGGCATCGGGATTGATATCCGCCAGAGTCAGGCCCTGCCTGGCCATGTAGTAAACACCGGCAAAGCCGATGGCGTAAACACTGGTGTTGACCAGGCCCACGAAGAAGACGCAGATGACGGTGCTCCAGCGGGCTTCCTTGGCCTCTCTCACGGTGAAGTAGCGCATGACGAAGTGGGGGAGGCCGATGATGCCGAAGAAGGACCCCATAAAGACGGCCACATACCAGGTGGGATGGACCAGGAAAGGCAGGAAGTAGTGGGGGGTCATCTCCACCATGGCCGGCACCATCTCTCCGTAACCCAGAGGCGGGAAGAGCCAGCCGCTGGCGCCCAGGGTCCGTAAAACTACCATGACGGGAAACATGAAGGCAAAGAGAAGGACAATGCTCTGGAAGGTCTGATTGTAGGTGACGCCGTACATGCCGCCCACCGTCACATAGAGGGTGACCACCAGGCCCCCGATTAAAATTCCCCAGATTTCAGGGATGCCCAGCAAAAGCTCAAAAACAATGCCGATACCCTTGATGTTGGCAATCAGGTACAGGATGCTGACCACCAGCATGATGATGACGGAGACGATGCGGAGGTTACGGCTGTAAAAGCGCTCGCTCAAAAAGTTCATGGTGGTGAAGGATTTGTGCCTGCGCAGATAGGGGGCAGCCAGGATCAGCAGGGCTATAAATGAAGCCGTAAAAGCAGTATAGATGGCGATGGCCAGATAAAATCCCGCCAGTATGAGGGCGGTAAGGCCAAGAAAGGTAGTTAAACTAAGCGACAGGGAAATCATGGCCAGGCCGTTGTTAACAGCACCGATGGAACGGCCGGCCACGTAATAATCCGTCAGGTTGGAAGTCAGCCTTCTGCCCCAGACGCCGATGGCTATAGAAACAGCCAGGACTAAAAAACTTAATACAATCCCCAGCCCAAAAATTCCGGAATCCATTTTTACCCCTCCTTTTTAACCAATGTCTTTTTCCATCTTATCCATGTACAAGGCCCAGACGACGCCGATTACCGTGGCTCCCAGCCAGCTCAAGACAATCAACCAGAAGTAGTGGAGGGGAAACCCGACCACATGCTGTTTGGCCGCGAAGTCCTCGGTAAACAAAGCATCTTTCGCCACAACATAAAAGCTGCTGATCATTCCTCCCGTCAGGACCAGTAAGATAAAACAGATCAGGGTTACCCGGATTTCCATCTTGTAAATTTTGCGCCAGTCCTTCAATCCTTTCACCTCCTCTGCATGAATATTTTGAAATTCTGGTCTATAGAGCACACCCCTCCTTCTCTTTCGCCCATGGGTAGAGAGCAGATATTGTCGAAAAATGATTGTTCCTGCTGCCTTGCGGCTAAGCATCGGCAGTACTGTCTTTAATACAGACAAATATATTGATATGAAATATTTACGCAAAACAAATTATATTCTGTAAATATTCTATAATTTCTTGCAATTTCCTGCCTGAGGAAAAAATTTTCCGCCGCCAAGGATCAAACATAAGTTTACATAACTGGGGTCAGGCTTGAGTTATTTACTTACGCAGAAAACCGGGAAAAGCCGGGAAAAGCCGGAGTCAAGCTTGAATTAATTATCTATATATATCGCCTCTACCCCGTGTTTTTTCTCGGGAAGTATTG
>SLHK01000067.1 GCA_007136165.1 Syntrophomonadaceae bacterium | reverse complement strand
ACCAATACCTGGAACATGATGAAGGCAGCCACACCCACGCACATCAGGGAGCCGAAGGTATCCTTGGCTTCCATGGCAATGCGGATGATGCGGTAGATCATGTAAAAGAAGAGCAAAAGAACCGCCACACACCCCAGAAAGCCGAACTCCTCGCCCAGGACGGAGAAGATAAAGTCCGTATGCTGCTCCGGCAGGAAGTTGAGGTTTGTCTGGGTTCCCTGGAAGAGCTCTCCCGTACGGAAAAAATAACCGTAAGGACCTCCGGCCCCGATGGCGATCACGGACTGGAGAAGTTGGTACCCGGAGCCCATGGGGTCTATTTCCGGATTTAAGAAAACCATCAGGCGCATTTTCTGGTACGGTTTTAAAAACTGCCACAGGAGAGGCAGCCCCACGCCGGCTCCCACAACCACGATGCCCACCAGGTGCCGGGTCACGGCCCCCGCCATGAAAAGCATGCTGAAGAGTATGGCCAGAAAAACCAGGGACGTCCCCAGGTCCGGCTGCCTGAAAATGAGGATCATGGGCAGCCCCACGAAAACGAAGGGCAGGGCCAGGTCCGTCAGTTTTTCAAAGTCCCCCTCCCGGTCCGCCAGGAGTTTGGCCAGGGTTATAATAATAATTATTTTGGCCAGCTCCGAGGGCTGCAGGTCAAAAATTCCCAGATCGATCCAGCGCTGGGCGCCGTGGACCTGACGGCCGATGACCAGCACCAGGCCCAAGAGCCCTATGCTGAAGCCGTATAGATAGGGGACCAGCCGGGCGTAGTGGCGGTAATCCACCGAAAGGACCACAAAGACCAGGGTTATACCGATACCCACCCACAGGGCCTGCCGGCGCATGAAATGGAGGGGGTCGCCGGTGATATTATTTTCCGTGGCGCTTCTTATGGCGATTAACCCTATGAGGGATATGGCAATGGCGGTAAAGAGGAGGGAATAATCGAAGTTGCGCCAGAGCTTGCGCTCCATCATGATGCCTCATCTCTTCCTCTCTTAAAGGATTTAACGGTAAAAGTGGCCTTAAGAAGGGCAGCCCCTTCTCCCTGGTCCAAAAAGACCCGGGACGATTGGCTGTCCACCACCATGTATCTGGAAATAACACCGTGGAGTTCTTCACGGAGAAGTTCCAGCAAATGGGGAGATGCCTCCGCCCGGTCCTGAATAAGGACATGGCGCAGCCGCTCCCTGGCTATGGTTTTGCTGCTTTTTCTCCTCAGGATAAAATTAAAGAAACCTCTTATATTCATTAATCCCGGCTCCCCATCCCCATGATTTTCTTCAGCCGCGAGAAAAAACCGTCGCTCCGGTCCAGGTTCAGAAAGGGGATCTCTTCCCCCATCAACCGCCGGCTGATATGCAAAAAGGCCCGGGCTGCCAGGGAAGACCCCCCGTTGACGATGGGCTCCCCCTTGTTTGTGGACACGATGATGCCTTCGTCATCGGGAACAACCCCGATGAGCTCGATGGCCAGAATTTCCCGGATATCCTCCACGTCCATCATATCCCCCCGGCGGACCATGTCGGGGCGCAGGCGGTTGACGATTAAACGGGGATCCTTAAGCTCCGCCGCCTCCAAAAGGCCTATTATCCTGTCGGCATCCCGGACGGCGGAAACCTCGGGGGTGGTGACGATGAGGGCCCTGTCCGCTCCGGCGATGGCATTCTTGAAGCCCTGCTCGATGCCGGCGGGGCAGTCCACCAGGATATAATCATAGTCACTGCTCAGGCTTTTGCACAGTTTTTCCATCTGCTCCGGTTTAACCGCCGACTTATCCTTGGCCTGGGAAGCCGGCAGCAGAAATAGTCCTTCCAGGCGCTTGTCCCTGATCAGGGCCTGCTTTAAGCGGCAGCGGTTTTCCACCACATCCACCAGGTCGAAAACGATCCTGTTCTCCAGCCCCATGACCACATCCAGGTTCCTCAGGCCTATATCGGCATCCACCAGGACCACTTTTTTCCCGGCCATGGCCAGGCCCGTGCCCAGGTTGGCCACGGTGGTGGTTTTCCCCACGCCGCCCTTTCCCGAAGTGACAACCAGTACTTCTCCCATACCTTTCCTCTCCTAACACTGGAAATTCCTTCAATCTTTGTTAAGGGGGGAGATGACGATGTGCCCCTCCCTGAGGCGGGCCCATTCAGGGCCCGCGCCCCCCTGCTCGTCTTTATGGTCCGGAGACCGGGCCAGGTGTTTCCCGATCCTGAGTTGGGCGGGATCCAGGGTAAGGGCCGTCACCATGGCCTCCTCATCCCCTCCGGCGCCGGCATGGGCCACACCCCGGAGCTTCCCCATGACGATAATATGGCCCCCGGCGGTAATTTCCGCCCCCGGATTCACATCTCCCAGGATGATGACGGAACCCCTGTAGGTGACTTTCTGCCCGGAACGAAGGGTGCGGTGAAGGATCAGGGCCCGGCTTTCCGGGTCCCCTCTCTCTCCCGGTTCCCCTTCCCGGGCGTTGGCCTCAGGAGAAAAAATACCGTCAAAGACCAGCCCCTGTTCCAAAAATATTCGCTTAATTTCCTCAATCTCCTCGGGGTGGCCCTGGCGCCCTCCCAGGTCCAGGCGCACCCGGGCGCCGCGGAAAAAATCCTTCCCCTCGGAAAGCTTCTGTTTAAGTTCCTCAAGGATTTCTTCCAGGGAAGCACTGGTGTCCAGGCGGGCGATGAGGCCGCCCCTGCTGCCCTTGAGACGTACTATCCCCCTGACCTGGCCCATGACATGCCTCCCTCATTAGCTTCTACGCCCCATATTCTTGCAAAAGGCCCTCATTTCCTGCCCCTTAACGAAAAAAGGGGCAGTTTACCCTGAAGGCCGGATTTCCCCCGTGAAAACAAGCTTCCCTCTAAGCTTCGTCTTAAGCTTCGCCTTACGCCTCTTCGTCAGCTTCCCCCGGGCCATCCTCTTCCCCCTCCTCTTCAAACTGGCGGGCGAAGTAGGAGACGTAAAAATCCCAGGTAATGGGGACGGCGGCCCGGGAGCTGATTCCCGTCCTCTCAATAAGGACGGCCAGGGCAATTTCCGGGTCCCCGGCGGGAGCGTAAGTGACGCTGACGCTGTGGGGTGGGATATTCCTGCCCACCTCGGCGGTACCCGTCTTGCCGGCAAACTTCACGGGATAGGGGAAGTTGCGGAAGCGGCCGGCGGTACCGCCGGCGGCCATAACGGATTCCAGCCCCTCCTGAAGGGCCCGGCTGTTTGCGGGGGCGGGGTCTATGTCATACAAAACCTCCGGCTCCGCCTGGTAGACCACATTCCCCTCCACATCCACCACCCTGTCCACCAGGTAGGGGCGGTAGTGGATGCCGCCGTTGGCGGACATGGCAATCATGTTGGCCAGCTGCAGGGGGGTGATTTCATGCCTCTGGCCGATGGCGGAGTCCATGACGGCGTTGGCATCCCTGTCTTGATTCAAAGTTCCGGATCTTTCCCCCCGGATATCCGCCAGGCCCGTGGGGGAGGCCATACCGAACTTCATCCCCCACTCCCGCATCCTTTCCGAACCCAAACGGTAGCCCACCTGGTAAAAGAAAGTGTTGCTGGAAACCTGCAGGGCCCGCATCACATTTATGGAGCCGTGGCCCACGTTGGCATCGTAATTTCTCTTGGTGCTGAAAGGGGCACCGGGACGAACACCGGGAACCGGAATCACGCCGGGGCTGTGGATGCGGGTGGTGGGGGAAATAATCCCCTCCTCCATCCCCGCCAGGGCCGTCACGATTTTATAGGTGGAACCGACGGGGTACGCCCCCTGGATGGCCTTGTTGTTAAGGGGGTTGTTGGGGTCCGCCTTTAGTTCATTATAGATTTCTTTTACATTGAAAGTATTCAGGTCATAATCGGGGAGGCTGACCATGGCCAGAATTGCCCCCGACCTGGGGTCCAGGGCCACGGCGGCGCCCCGCAGGCCTACCGTGGGATCCCCGGCATTCAACTCTTCCATGGTCTTCCGCATGGCCATCTCCAGGTCCCGCTGGATGACGGCATCCAGGGTCATGTACAGGTTATCCCCGGGGATGGGGTCAACCCGGGCTTCCACCCTGGTGGTCTGGCTCAAATTGTTTACCTCCACCAGTTCGGCGCCGTCTTGCCCCCTAAGATAAGGTTCCCACACCTCTTCAATGCCGCCGTGGCGGCCCACGATATCGTTCATGCTGTAATCCAAACCCCGCTCCCGCCATCTACTGAGCTGGTACCCCTCGATGAGCCCCGTCCGGCCCAGGATATGGGCCGCCAGGTTTTCTTCCGGGTACACGCGGATGGGCTGAACCTGCAGGATTACCCCCGGCAGTTCCGTCCGCCTCTCCGTCAATTCCGCCACCACCTCCTGGCTCACGTCCGTCTTCAAGCGGACGGGAATATAGCGGCGGAAACGCTGCTCCCAGATGAGGCGGCGGATCTCCGACTCCTCCATATCCAAAATGCGGGACAGCTCCCCGATGATGCGGCCGGCTTCGTGACGGTCAAGTTCCAGGACGGAGACGGTAAAACCCGGCTTATTTGCCGCCAGGACACGGCCTTCCCGGTCCATGATCTCTCCCCGGGGGGCCACGATGGTAAGGATGCGGGTCCGGTTGATTTCCGCCCGGGTTAAGTAATGCTCATGGTCCACGATCTGCAGCTGGGCCAGGCGGGCCCCCAGCAGCACAAAGACGAACAGGCTGAGGATGAGAAATATTCTGAAGCGGCGCAGCATCTTTTTGTTCACGGGTTCATCCCTTCCTTACAGGCGAATATCCCGGGGGAAAACCGTGCCTTTCCTCCCGGCATTATAGACCAGGGGGTATATGATAAAGAGAAAGGCCACGTTTCCCAGGGTTTTCAAGAGCAGGGGCGAAGAAAAGGCCTCCCAGGTGGCGCTCACATAAAAGAACATGTTGATGAGGAAAAAAAGGATAAACTCGTGGATGACGGTGAGAATGAAGGTGAGGATCAGGGGCCCCACTATCTGGTCCTTGTAGATCTCCCGGGAGGAGAAGCCCGCCAGGTAAGCAACAGCCGCCTTGCTCAGGGCAAAGAGGCCCAGGGCCGGGCCGAAAAGGATGTCCTGCAGCAGGCCTGCTCCCAGCCCCAGGAGGCTCCCCCGTCTTTCGCCCAGAATGATGCTGAGGCTGATAACCAGGACCAGCAGGGGGTCGGGCTGGTAAAACGGAGGCCAGAGAAGGGGAAAAAGGGATCCCTGTAGGACCAGGATCCCGGCGCAGAATAAAAAAAACAACACAACAACCATTATCCCTCTCCCTCTTCCTCCAGGGTGGGTTCTTCTTCCTCTTCCCCCTCTTCTTCCTCTTCCTCAAACCATTCTATAACGATAAAGAGTTCTTCCAGGCGGTTAAAATTGGCGGCTGGTTCCAGCAGGGCATACCGCAGCAGGCCGTACTCATCGTCTCCCACCTCCAGCACGTACCCCAGGACCAGGCCCTTGGGGAAAAGGGGCCCCAGTCCCGAGGAAATGATGGTGTCCCCCAGCTGGATATTGGCTTCCGGAGGCAGGTTCCTCATGATCAGGTGGCCCTCGTTTCCTCCCAGGCCTTCCACCGTCCCCACTATACCGGGATCCCGGGAGCGCTGTACCAGGGCGCTCACCCCCCGGCGGGGGTCTGTCAAGAGCATAACCTGGGAGGAATAGGGGGCAACAGTATAGATGCTGCCCACCAGGCCCGGGCTGGTTACCACCGGCATTCCCTGCTTCACGCCGTGGGTGGAACCTTTATCCACCGTCAAAATTTCGAACCACTGGTTGGGGTTGCGGGCGATGACTTCCGCCGGGAGCAGCTGGTAATCCGTCTTGGCTTTAAACTGTAAAAGCTCCCGCAGGCGGTAATTCTCCTGGCGCAGCTCTTTCAGCTGGGGATGCAAGATCTCCAGCCGGGAAAGCTCTTCCTTAAGAGAGCGGTTTTCCTCCTCCAGCTCCCGGTAGTGGCGAAACGTGTCCACCACACTGGTGACCCGGCCCGCCGTCCGGCTGACCAGGTTCTGCATGGGGGCAATGACGGTAATGACGGCCTTTTCAAGGAAGGTAAGCCTTAACCGTTCCCTCGCAGTCAAGGCTGTCAGAGTAACCAGCATCAAAATTACCAGGATAATGGCGATGGCCTTGCCCTTCGTCAGCCTTGGTTTATTCCCCATATAAAATCACCCTCAGGATATTCTCCTCGGTGATACCGCTACGCGGCGCAGCAGGTCGATTTCAGCCAGGGCTTTCCCGGAACCCATGGCAACACAGTCCAGGGGATCGTCGGAAAGGAATACGGGCATCCCCGTCTCCTGGGCCACCAGCCTGTCCAGCCCCTTGAGGAGGGCCCCTCCCCCCGTCATGATAATACCCTTGTCCATGATATCGGAAGCCAATTCCGGCGGCGTTTTTTCCAGGGTTATCTTAATGGCTTCCATGATTTGAGTGACGGGATCTGCCAGGGCTTTTTCAATCTCCTTGGCGGTGATGGTCAGGGTCTTGGGAAGGCCTGTTACCAGGTCCCGCCCCCGGATATCCAGGGTCGTCTCCTCATTGGCAGCATAGGCAGTGCCAATTTGTATCTTGACTTCCTCGGCTGTCCTTTCCCCTATCATGAGGTTGTATACCCTCTTGATATAGTTGACCACCGCCTCATCCATCTCATCGCCCCCGATGCGGATGGACTTGCTGGTAACAATCCCTCCCAGGGATATGATGGCCACTTCCGTGGTCCCACCGCCTATATCCACGATCATACTGCCGGTGGGCTCCTCCACGGGCAGCCCGGCGCCGATGGCGGCAGCCATGGGTTCTTCAATAAGGAAAGCTTCCCGGGCTCCTGCCTGTTTCGTGGCATCCAGGACAGCACGTTTTTCCACTTCAGTAACCCCCGAGGGTACGCAGACCACCACCTGGGGGTAAAAAAGGCTCTTGCGGCGGTAGGCTTTGGCGATAAAGTGACGCAGCATGGTCTGGGTAACGTCGAAGTCGGCTATAACGCCGTCCTTCATGGGCCTGATGGCCACGATGTTGCCCGGTGTACGGCCAATCATTCTCTTGGCTTCCTCACCGACGGCCAGGATAGTCCCGGTATCGCGGCGGATAGCCACCACCGAGGGCTCCCGCAGGACGATTCCCTTTCCCTTGACAAAAACCAGAGTATTTGCCGTTCCCAGATCAATTCCGATATCGCGGGTGAAGTATTTTGTTAGGAAGCGCATACCATTACTCCTTTCAATGGCGACGGATAATATGTGTCCACAACCTTTATTATATCAATTCCTTAAGTTTACAGGCAACAGGTATTTATAGTTAAATTAGGCCTTTCTCCCGAAAACTTAAAAACCGTCCCTCCCCCATGATGATATGGTCCAGGATATTGACGCCCATAACTTCCCCCGCCTCCACCAGGCGCCGGGTGATGCTGATATCCTCGGCGCTGGGGGTGGGGTCGCCGCTGGGGTGATTGTGCAAAAGGATGAGGGAGGCGGCACTGCGCCGCAGGGCCAGGCGGAAGATCTCCCGGGGATGAACGATGGAAGAGTTCAGCCCCCCCCTGAAGATGGTCTCCACCCCTAAAACCTTGTTTTTAATATTTAAGAGGATAATGCGAAATTCCTCCTGCTCCAGGTAACGCATCTCCTCCATCATGTAATTGAAAACATCTTCCGGCGAAGTTATATCCACATTATACCCCCGGGAAGCCACCACCATACGGCGCCCCAGCTCCAGGGCCGCTTTCACCTGGACGGCTTTGGCGGGGCCGATGCCCCTGATCTCCATGAGTTCCTCCACCGTCAAGTAGGGCATCTCCCTGAGATTTCCGGCCCGGGCCAGAACCATCTGGGCCAGGTCCAGGGCCGTGTCCTTAAGAGTGCCTGTCCTCAAAATCACGGCCAACAGCTCTGCGTTGGAGACCTTTTCCGCTCCCAGGGCCAGAAGCCTCTCCCTGGGCCTTTCCTCCACCGGCATATCCTTGATGGTCAAGCGCCTCTCCTCTTCCATGCTCCCTCTCCTCTAGAAAGCATTGACCCCAAAGGTTTTCAGCATCTTAACCGTCAGGGCCAGGGGCAAACCCACCACGTTAAAATAGCAGCCTTCAATCCGGGAAATCAAACCCCCGCCCATTCCCTGAATGGCATAGGACCCCGCCTTGCCGCGGGGTTCTCCCGTGGCCACGTAGGTTTTCAGCTCATCCAGGGTCAGGGGGCGCATCCAAACCCGCGTCATCTCGGAGCCCACCGCCGCCCTGTCCCTTTGGCCGTGGACCAGGGCCACCCCGGTATAGACCCGGTGAGGCTTCCCCTGGAGGCAGGCCAGCATCATCAGGGCCTGTCGGGGGCTTTTGGGCTTTCCCAGGATTTTATCCCCCAGGGCCACCACGGTATCGGCCCCCAGGACAGGCAGAGAAGGTTCTTGCAGGGACACGCTGCGGGCTTTGAGATAGGCCAGCCTCTCCACCAGCCGCTTTGGGGAGGCAGCCCGGACCGCTTCCTCATCCACCCGGCCGGGCACGATATCAAAGCTTAAACCCACCTGTTTTAAGAGCTCTTCCCGCCGGGGTGAGGCGGAGGCCAGGATCAGATCCGGCATCTCAAACCTCCTGCCCCGCGCCGGCGCTTCCCGTCTCGGGAATCACCCGCTGCAGGGCTTGCCGCAGGTAGAGGGCCGCCAGCCCCGTAAAGAACCCGGTGGGCAGGGCCAGGACAAGAAGCAGGGGCAGATACATGCTGATGAGGTAATAATTTCCGATGAGGAAGGCCGCCGTCACCACCTGGGCTGTATTGTGGCTGACCGCCCCTACTATACTAACGGAAATCAGGCTTACTTTGTTTCGTTTTTCCAGATACAGAAAGCCCGCCATGACCAGGGTGCTCAAAATGCCGCCGGCCAGGCTGAAGAAAAACCCGTAGCCCAGGAATTGGCCTGCGAAGATACTGCCCAGAATACTCCGCAGGATCGCCACCGTCATACCGCTGCCCAACCCGTAAAAATACAGGGCCAGGAGGGTGATTATATTGGCCAGCCCCAGCTTGGCGCCGGGGACGGGCAGGGGTACGGGGATGACGGATTCCACGGTATGAATGACCACGGCAAAGGTAAGCAACAGGGCGATGTTAACCAATCTTTTTGTCTGCATTATGTCTGTCACCTCTCTACTGTAGTTCGATGATATCTTTTACCCCCGAAGACATGTGGGCCTCCAGGTCTTGGGTAATGAGGACCGCCTCCACTCCCGGCATCCTTTCCGCAATTTCCAGGCTCTCGGCAACTCCCAGAACCACAAAGGCGGTGGACAGGATGTCGGCGGTAATGGTGTCGGAGGCAATGACCGTGGCGCTGATAACCCCTTCTTCGGCAGGATAGCCCGTTTCGGGATCCAGGATGTGGTGATACCGCCGCCCGGCCTCTTCGAAGAAGCGCTGGTAGTCCCCGGAAGTTACCACTGCCAGGTCCGGCCCCAGGGAGAGGACGGCATAGATTTTGGTGCGGTCCCGGGGATGCCGGATGCCGATGCGCCAGGGGGTGCCGTCGGGCTTTTCTCCCATTACCCGGATATCGCCGCCGGCGTCCAGGTATGCGCTTTCAAAACCCATATCCTTGAGGGCCAAAATGCTCCGGTCCACCACATATCCCTTGGCCACGCCCCCCAGGTCAATGGACATCCCTTCCCGGGGCAGGAAAACCCGGCCCGCTGCCCGGTCCACCTGGACCCCGGTATAGTCCACATAGGGAAGCCTTTCCCGGATTTCCCCTTCCGCCGGTATGCGGGCATGTTCCGTGCCGAAGGCCCACAGGTCCAGAAGGGGTGCCACGGTAATGTCAAAGGCCCCCCCCGTCTCCCCGGCGGTTTCCAGGGCCTGCTCCACCACATAGAGGACGCTGTCCGGGACCTCAACGGGTTCCCGGCCGGCCCTCCGGTTGATTTCATCCACGGGGCTCCCGGGAATATGCCGGGAGAGCTCCCCCTCCAGCTCTTCCATGAGGGACAGGACCTGGTCGATGGCCTCTTCCCCCTGCCGCTGGCTTTGGGCATAAACCCTGACATTAATGACGGTATCCATGATACCAAACTGCTGGTGGTCGACTTCCACGGGGCCGGCACCGGCGCCGGCAAAGTACCAGACGGCCAGGATGGCCACCAGGGCCAGCCCCCCCAGAATTCCTCTATTTCTTTTCAGCATACCTGCCTCACCTTATTTCCTCAATCTTATGCCCGAGGGACCATTCACTATAGTAACATTTAGCACCCGTATAAGCAAGAAAAAAAGGGGTTCCGGCCTGCCGCAGCAGGCCCGGCCCCAGAACAATTTTATCACTCAAGACCGGGAAGTAAATAACTCAAGCCTGACACCAGTTATGTTAACATGAGTAAGTAAATAACTCAAGCCTGACCCCAGTTATGTTAACTTACTGGGAGGCGGACATATAGACCAGGACTATAAGGAATATTGCCAGCATAAAAGCCAGCAGCAGGGTATCAAAATTTATGTTCTTAATGTTGAACTCCCCGGGAGTCCACTTGAATATGCCCAAAAGGCTCTTTTGCGGGATTTTCCTTTCCTCTTCTTGGTCCTCGCCGTCACAGGTTTTTCCGGCGGCCGCCTGCCGCCGGGCCGCCGTATCTTCGGTATAGCCGGTAGAGCCGTCCAGGGCGCCCACATACTTGCACGCATCGATGGTGGTTCTTCCCATGGCGTCAAAAAGGTAGTTCAGCTTGCCGTCAAAATAGGTCCCTCCCCGGCAGGCAATGTAGGTGGCCAGGCGAACCGCCGGCCCATAGAAGATGGCCTCCACGCTCATCCAGGAGGGGGGAGAAAAAGTAGACCACCCGTAGCGGCTTCCCAGGGCGTAAATAAGGGTGCCCAGGGCCAGCACCACAGCCGCAGACAGCAGGTCTGCCCCTGCAAAAAAGTTAATCCCTTCCAGGTATGTGGCTATATTTGCCGGGTCGAAAGCAAAGGAGCCCAGGGAGGGCAGTATGAATTTCTCATAAAGAAAGTTGGGGAAAAGCCCCAGGGCCAGAAAGGTTCCTCCGAAGACGGCCAGCACGCCCTTCAGGAGTGGCGCCGGGGGAAGGGCCTCCCGGGGGGCCGCCGCACCTTCGCCCCCGAAGAGGGCCAGGAAGAATTTAATAAAGTAGCATACCGTGAGGGCGCTCCCCAGCATAAAGAGCTTCTCGGCCACCCATAACCCCGGATCCGACTGGAGTTCATAGGCCTTTACCAGGGCGTGGTGCAGGAGGGTCTTGCTGATGTAGCCGTTGAACCCGGGCACTCCCCCCATGCCAAAAGAGGCCAGGAGGAAAACCCCCATGAGAAACGGCATCCTTCTCCCCGCCCCCTTAATTAAAGACATATCCAGTTCCCGGGTCTGCAGGTACAGGGCCCCCAGGAGCAGAAAAAGCCCCCCCTTGAGAAAGGCATGGTTGGCCATGTGGAACATGGCCCCGGCATAACCCATGGCCCCGTTGACCCCCAGGTATGCGGCGGCGCCAATACCTACCATAATATACCCCATCTGGCTTATGCTGCTGCAGGCCAAAATCCGGTGGCCGTGGCTCTGGAACAGGGCCATGAGGGCTCCCGTCACCATGGTGATAACCCCCAGCCACAGGACCAGCAAACCCAGGCCCCGGACCACCGGTTCTGTGGGGGAAAGGGCCGTGTCGGGCCCGGTAAGCAGCAGCAGGACCCGGATCAAGCCGTAGGCCCCCACCTTCAGCATGACAGCAGAGGAAAGGGCATTCACCGGGGAAGGGGCTGCAGCGTAAGCCTTGGGCATCCAGATATGCAGAGGCACCATCCCCATCTTGATGCCAAAGCCCAGCAGGAAGAAGACGACGATTAACGGTACATTAGCCCCCGCTTCGAGAAGGTCCGGCAGCAGCGGCACCATATCCAGGGAGCCCGTGGCGTGGTAGATTAAAAACAGGCCCGCCAGAAGGGAAAGGCCGCCCATAATTCCCATAAAAATGTAGAGAATGCCCGCCTTCAGTGCTTCCGGTGTCTGGTTGTGGATAAAGAGGACAAAGGAGCTTAAAGTCATCAGTTCGAAAAAGAGGAAAAAGCTCAGCAGGTCGCCGGCCAAAACCACCCCCAGGGCATGCCCCAGGGTGGAAAGAAAAAAGACATAAAAACGGGTTTTGGCGTGGGACCCGGCGAAATAGACGGTGCCAAAGAGGGCTGCCAAAAACCAGATCAATGAAAAGAGAAGGCTTAGAAAAAAGCTCAGGTAGTCGACCTTTAGAATAAATCTAAACCCCTCGATTATCTCCAGGGAGTAGAAAAGAGGCCCCCGGGCCAGCAGGGGGTACTGGGCGGCAACCAGCAGCAGGGTAAGGGCCGTTACCGCCAATACTACCGGGTTTCTCACCCTATCCCCGTAATTCCCGGCGAAAAGGAGCGCCAGGGAACCTATCAGGGGCAGCGCTATTATGATAAGAGGCGCCGCTGACACCAGGTAATTTGATGCATCCCAAAGCCCTTCCGGGTTAAACACGATCTTCTGCCTCCTTACGGACCAAATCAAGATAAAGGCTGGAGTGTAAGGATCCGGCTAATCCACCATGATCAAATGGCTATAGAGGGCTTCCTGCCCTCCCTACTGAAACGCAGAGAAATAGACCAGGGTCATTAAGAAGATGGCCAGCATAAAAGCCAGTAACAGCGTATCAAAGTTGAGGTTTTTAATGTTGAAGTCTGCCGGGACCCACCGGAATCTGCCCAGAAAGGCGAACTCCTTTTTCTTTTCCGGCCCCTCTTCCGGTTTCTCCTCCCCGTCTCTTGATTTTTCAGGCCTTTCACCGGAATAATCCAGGTTGCTGTCCAGGACGCCCACATAATTGCAGGCATCCTTGCTGGTTCTGCCCATATTTTCATAGAGGGTATTTATATTGGTATCAAAAAGAGTTGTGAGCTCACAGGCTTTTCTCGATGCATATAAGGCGGGCAGGTAGACCAGGAACTCCACACTTACCCAGGGAGGGATTTTAATACCCGCTTCCAGCACCCTGTAAGCGATAATAAAGATGACCACACCCGCTAAAATTATCTGCAGTGAGGCAGCAACCCCGCTGAAAGAGTACACGCTTATGCTCGCTCCGGAGGGAAGCAGCGGTTCCACCAGGACAGGGAAAATACCGAACATAATACAAACGGCGGAGACTAACAGAATGGCGAGGTCCATGGTTTTTTTTGCGGGCCTTTTAATGACCACCCGGGGTTTTATAAAGCCCAGGTAAACAAATTTGCAGAAGGAAATGGACGTCCCTATGCCTGCCACCAGCAGCATGTATTCTGCCGGCCCCAGGCCGTACATGGCATACTTCAGGAGATACTTGCTCACATAGCCGTTAAACATGGGGGTACCGGCAATGGCCAGGGCCCCCACCACGGCCCCGGTGGTTGCCAGGGGAAGGGCCCTCCAGACAGGCTGCCTCTCCTCAGGGGCGCCTTTTTCCTGGTGCAGGAGTTCATGCACATTCCCCGTTCCGGTAGCATGGATAAGGGAACCGACGCTCATGAACAGCAAGGCCTTATACAGCATATGGTTAACCAGGTGAAGAAGGCCGGCGTCCACGGATTTGGTGGTGCCCACCGCCACCGCTGCCACCATGTAGCCCACCTGGCTGATAATATGGTAAGAAAGGAGCCGCCGCAGGTCTTTTTGGAGCAGGGCACAGGAAAAACCGAAAACCGCCATGGAGGCACCGATTAAAGTAATCAGCTCACTGGGAGGGATCAGCCGGCTCAGGGCATAGACGCCAATCTTGGTGGTCAGCCCCGCCAGGACCACGCTGGAAGTGAAAGAAGCCGCCGGATAACCCCAGGCCACCCATACATGAAAGGGTAAAAAGGCCGCCTTGAACCCCACGGCCAGTATGAAAAACGTCAGGCCTGCCTCAGGAACAGTCAGGGAAAAAGACTCTGTGGCCACATAGTGCTCTGCGATACCCAGGAGCATCAAAAGCCCCCCCACCACATGGAAGAGGAGAAATTTGTAGCCGGAAATGATGGACTGGGGGGTGTTCTTCAGAAAAATCAGCCCCGAGGTGGAAAGGGTCAGCAGTTCCCAGAAAATGAAGAGGGTTATGAAGTTGGCGGAAAAAACTATGCCCAGGGCGCTGGCTATCCCCACCAGGGCAGCGGCCTGCTCGCTGCCTTTGGAGGCATCAAGGCCGTACAGCAAAGCCAGGGCCCCCACGAAGACAAACCCGAAAGCGGCAATTCTGCTCAAAGGGTGCTCCTGCAGCTCCATGGAGGGAAGGCCGATACTTTCAAAGAAGTACAGCATGGAGGCACTGCCCAGGGGGGCCCCCGAGAGGATGTGAAAGGCCATACCAAACATCCATAAGACGGTAAGCACCAAAAGAAGCCGCCTCCACCTGAAAGGCAAAAAAATGACCAGGGGGACGGATAGCAGTGCATAGATAATGAAGTACGAGAAAATATTCATGCCAGCGGGGCAGCTCTAGTTCCACCGGAATACATGAGAAGCCTTGGAATATCGCCTCATGCGAAGGGCACCGGCTGAGGCGACATCAAATACGAGATTTCTGAATTGTCCCACTTCACTTCCTGTAGTTTTCCCTGGCGATAAAGCATTCCAGCCAGTTTCCCTCCGGTGGGAACAGCTTCTCCTCTACCCCAATCCTCCCTTGCTAAGTTATTCGTAGTATAACACCTGTAAATTCTCAAGTCAATTCACAGGTTTAGCCGCCGCGAATAAGTAAATAACTCAAGCCTGACCCCAGTTATGTTAACTTAAAGCTGCCCCGGGGACGGGCCCTTAATGAACGGCAGAAAAATATACCAGGACGATGAGGAATATGGCCAGCATAACGGCCAGGAGCAGGGTATCAAAGTTTAAGTTTTTGATGTTGAAATCCGCGGGAGTCCAATGGAGCACCCGGTCCAACAAGCCCCCCTTCTTCCCCTTCCGGGGTTCCCTGTCGCCTTCAAACTGCCGCATATCTTCCGCCATCTCCCGCATGGCCCGGCCTGACTCGTCATAGATATCGTTCAAACTGGCGTCAAACTGCTTTGTCCCGTCGGCCATCCTCCGCATGACCCGTCCTGACTCATCATAGGCGGTATTAATGCCTTCTTCGAAGCGGGTGGTCCCCTCCGCCACCCGGCGCAGGGTCTCCCCGGAGGTATCGTAGAAATCGTTCAGGCCGTGGTCAAACTGCCGGGTCCCTTCCGCCACCCGGCGCAGACTGCTGCCGGACCGTTCATACATGT
>SLHK01000163.1 GCA_007136165.1 Syntrophomonadaceae bacterium | reverse complement strand
CTTGAAGGGCCCTTTCTTCTGGTGACAGGGGATATCCCCCTGCTGACAGAGGATGCCCTGAAAGACTTTTTACAGCAGTGCAGCCCCTATGAGTTGGACTTTTACTATCCTATTATTCCCAAAGAAGCTGTGGAAAAGATATACCCCGGCATTAAAAGGACCTATGTCCCCTTAAAGGAAGGGGTTTTCACCGGGGGAAACATCTTTATAGCCCGGGCGGAAATAATCCCGGAGGTCCTGCCCCAGGTGGAGGATTTCTTTCGTCTGAGGAAGTCATTTGCCAGGATGGTGGCAAAACTGGGCGTTATTTTTATTCTCAAGTACATAACCCGCCAGCTGGTCATAGAGGATCTGGTGAAACGCTTTAAGGCCCTGTTTAACGTGGAGGCCAGGGCCGTTATAACCTGGTACCCCGAAATCGGAACCGACATGGATAAAATCAGCGACCTGGCTTTTTTCCAGGAACAGCTGGGAGGATGAGATTCCCGGGGCGGGAAGGCACCCTGTTTAAGGGAAGGTTCCTTAAAAAAGTGAAAATTCAAATTCCTATAATTTTTTAGTGAATTTTTTCCTAAAGAGAGCAGGGATTTCTCTCCTGGTGTGGAATTTAGTTCACATAGTCAAGATTATTTATGCGGTGACTTTGGGGAGCCAGGGCCTGATACAACCAGAGAGGAAGGTGGTGAGTAGCTTATGCAGGTTACCGATGTCAGGATTCGCAAGATTACGAATGAGGGCCGTATGAAAGCTATTGTATCCATTACTATTGATGATCAGTTTGTTGTCCATGATGTCCGCGTTATTGAAGGCAATAACGGCCTGTTTGTGGCCATGCCCAGCAAGAGGACCCCGGATGGAGAATTTAAAGATATCGCCCATCCCATAAACACGGAAACCCGGGAGTTAATTCAAGGGGCTGTTTTGACAGCCTACAGCCATGAGCTGGAAAAAGAGGTTGTGGGAGTGTGAAAGGAGCTAACAGCTCCTTTTTTTATTTACATTGACTTTAAAATATAGGCAATAATTATTGTAGAAGGGCATTCTAGATAGCAGGGGATTTTTTTTTCGGGACGAAGATATATATAGGCGGTTTCAGGAGGTGAGCCATGGAGACGACAGCTATTTTGCTGGCCGCCGGTGAAGGGAAAAGAATGAAGTCGGACAAGCCCAAAGTCCTCCACAAAGTATGCGGCAGGAGCCTCCTGGAGCATGTCTTGAGGGCGGCTGAATCCGTATCCCAACGCCAGGTAATCGTTGTGGGGCACGGCAGGGAGCAGGTCATGGAGGAGATGGGCGAAGGTTTTGTCTACGTGACCCAGGAGGAACAGCTGGGAACGGGCCATGCAGTCAAAATGGCAGAAGCATACCTGGATTGCCGGGAAGCCATGGTTTTATGCGGGGACACCCCCCTTCTGGACAGCCGTATCATGGCCTCCTTACTGGAGGTTCACCGGCAGGAAGATGCCCTGGGTACGGTGCTGACGGCCCGGGTGCAGAGGCCGGCCGGTTACGGGCGGGTTCTGCGGGGAGAAGACGGCCGTGTTTTACGCATTGTGGAAGACAGGGATGCAAGTCCAGGGGAGAGAAAGATTCAGGAGATCAATACCGGCACATATTGTTTCCACGGCCCGGCCCTGAGGCAGGCTCTTGACCGCCTGTCTACCGATAATGCCCAGGGGGAATACTATTTGACGGATGTCATGGAAATGTTGGCCCGGCAGGGAAAGACCGCCGCCTGCCCCCTACCCGACCACCGTATGGCCCAGGGGGTAAACTCCCGGGAGGAACTGGCGGAAGCGGCCCGGGTTATGCGGGAGGTTATTAATAAAAACTTGATGCTCTCCGGAGTCACCCTTTTGGACCCCCTTACCACCTATGTGGATGCCGGGGTTCAGGTACTGGAAAATACCGTAATCTACCCAAATACCGTTATTGAAGGAGAAAGCAGGGTCGGCCGGGAATGCCTTTTGGGCCCCAACTGCCGGATTCTAGATGCGGTTTTGGAGGACCGTGTTACCTGCAGGGAAAGTGTTATCGTCGGCAGCACAGTGAGCAGGGGGGCTGTCATTGGGCCTTTTGCCCACATCAAGGGGGAGTGACCGGGGGCAAGGGCCGGGGTCAGGCTCCCGCAGCAAAATGAGTACCGGGAGGAATGCAAGTTGTACAACGGCAGGAAGAAGTTAAAAGTTTTTACGGGCTCCGCCAACAAGGACCTGGCCCGCAGTATTGCCGCTCACTTGAACATACCTTTGGGCGCAACCCGGGTAGTGCGCTTCAGTGACGGCGAGATCACAGTTTATATTGAAGAAAGTGTGCGGGGCGCTGATGTTTTCATCGTGCAGCCCTTAAGCTCCCCGGCCAATGAAAACATTATGGAACTCCTCATAATGATCGACGGCATGAAGCGGGCTTCGGCCAAAGCTATCAACCTGGTGATCCCTTACTACGGGTACGCCCGCCAGGATAGGAAGACAAAAGCCCGGGATCCCATCACCGCCAAGCTGATTGCCGACCTTTTGACGGCGGCGGGGGCCCACAGGGTGGTGACCATGGACCTTCATGCGGGTCAGATACAGGGCTTTTTCAACATACCCGTTGACCATCTGATGGGCATCCCCATTCTGGCCAAGTATTTCAAACAGAAAGACCTGGACCATACTGTGGTGGTGTCTCCGGATATGGGAGGGGTTACCCGGGCCCGGGATCTGGCGGAAAAACTGCAGCTGCCCATAGCTATTATAGATAAAAGACGGCCGGAACCCAACGTTTCGGAAGTTATGAATATTATCGGTAAGGTCAAAGGGAAAAAAGTCATTATTATTGATGATATAATTGACACCGCCGGAACCATCGTCCAGGGTTCCAAAGCCCTCCTGGAGCACGGTGCCGTGGAGGTTTCAGCCTGCTGCATCCACCCCGTCCTCTCAGGCCCTGCCCTGGAAAGGCTGCAGGAATCCCCCGTTAAAGAGTTGGTGGTCACCGACACCATAGCTATTCCTCAAGGTAAAAATGCTGAAAAGATTAAAGTCCTCTCCGTGGCTTCCCTCATTGGGGATGCCATTATCAGGATTCACGAAGAACTGTCGGTAAGCAAACTTTTCGAGTGAGCCGCCGGGGTTTGACTACTGCCATATTGTGGGGTATAATACATAAGTATTTTATTCAAGAGACAGACAGGAGGAAAATCTCATGGAAAGACAGGCCCTCAAGGCAGAAATGAGGACTTTGACAGGCAAGGGCCATAATAAAAGGCTGCGGCACTCGGGGAAGGTTCCCGGCATCGTTTACGGGATGAAGGGTAAGGTAATTCCCCTGCAGCTGGATCGCTCAGCCCTGCTCCAGGCCCTCAGCACTTCGGCGGGGCACAATATCTTGCTGGAGTTGAATATAGCGGGCGGTAAAAAGGAAACCGTCATGATCAAAGAATTAAAGCGGGACATTATGCGGAAAGACCTATTTACCCATGTGGATTTTATCCGGGTATCCCTGAAAGATAAGCTGGAGGTTAACGTGCCCCTGGTGATTACCGGGGAACCCCGGGGTGTACAGGAAGGCGGCGTTCCCCAGATCCAGCTGCGGGAGATCACCTTGCTGTCCCTGCCCACAGAAATTCCCGAAAGTATATCCGTGGATGTGAGCGAAATGGAGATAGGAGACAGCCTGACGGTGGAAGATATCGAGTTTGCTTCCGGCATCGAGGTGTTAAACGAACCCGATGAGTTAATCATCAGTGTCCTGGCGCCGAGGATGGAGGAAGAAGAGCCGGCTGAAGAAGAGGAAGAGGGAGAAGAAGGGGAAGAGGGAGAAGAAGGGGCACCGGAGTCCGCCGGGGAACCGGAAAAAGAAGATTAATAATTCAGAGCTCCCCGCAAAAGGGGGCCTCTTTTTTATGGGTCAGGAGGTTTGGGGATGATTCTCCTTGTGGGTCTGGGGAATCCGGGTTATCAGTATGCGCTGACCCGGCATAATGTGGGATTTTGGACCATTGATCGTTTGGCAAAGGCATTGAAAGCCCCCCTGCGGAATTTGAAACACCAGTCCCTGGTGGGTTCCGGGGTATATCACGGCACCGGCGTGGTCCTGGCAAAACCCCTGACCTTCATGAACCGCTCCGGTGTGGCTGTAGCCGGCCTCGCCGCTATGTTCAAGGTGCCTCCCGAAAGGATTCT
>SLHK01000021.1 GCA_007136165.1 Syntrophomonadaceae bacterium | reverse complement strand
GGGCAGGCTTCTTCCTCCAGAAGGGCCAGGTCTTCCTCCGACATACGGCCTGCCTGCACTGCTCCCACCGCCTCAAAAACATTGCTTAAATCTACGGGCTCCCCTTGAAAAGTCCCCGCCAGCATGGGGCCGCCGCTGATAATCAGGGCCGGCAGGTCCAGGCGGGCCGCCGCCATCAGCATGCCGGGTACAATCTTATCGCAGTTGGTAATGAAGGCCAGGGCATCGAAGGCATGGGCCCGGGCCATAATCTCCACACTGTCGGCCACTATCTCCCGGCTGGCCAATGAGTATTTCATGCCCGTGTGGTTCATGGCAATGCCGTCACACACACCGATGGTGGAAAACTCCACCGGGGTTCCTCCTGCCATGCGGACGCCGGCCTTGACGGCCCCGGCAACCGTGTCCAAATGGATGTGGCCGGGGATGATTTCGTTGGCAGAGTTCACAATCCCTACCAGGGGCCGATCCATTTCCTCCCGGGTATACCCCATGGCATTGAAAAGGGAGCGGTGAGGCGCCCGCTCAATCCCTTTTTTAACCGCATCGCTCTTCATGGGCTGCTCCCTCCCGGTATATTTCCTCTCCCGTGCTCATAGTCAGGTCTTTATAATCCTGCATCAGACCCCGGGTAATGGGGCCCGGTACCCCGCTGCCGATAATCCTCTCATCCACCTTGACCACGGGAATTATTTCTGCTGCCGTCCCCGTCAGGAAACATTCTTCCGCCGTGTACAGGTCATGACGGGTAAAGGGTTCCTCCCTGACGGTATAACCCCGTTTTCCGGACAGTTCCAGGACTGCCCGCCGGGTAATCCCCTCCAGGATCCCCAGATAGGCGGGAGGGGTGAACACCTTCCCCCGGCGAACGATAAATATATTGTCCCCGGAACCTTCCGTTACGAAGCCGTCCTTGTTCAGCATGATACCTTCCAATACCCCGGCCCGATTGGCTTCCATCCTTACCAGGATATTGTTCAGGTAGTTCATGGACTTTATTTTTGGATCCAAAGCATCGGGAATATTGCGCCGGGTAGATACTGTTACCACTTCCAACCCCTTTTCGTACAGCTCCGGCGGGAATAGAGATATTTTGCTGGCAATAATGATGACACAGGGGTTTTTGCACAGGGCGGGGTTCAGCCCCAAATCCCCCCGGCCCCGGGTGACCATGTGACGGATGTAGCCGTCCCTAAGGTTGTTTCGCCTCACGGTTTCCAGGGTGGCCTCCACCATTTCCTCCATGTCCAGGGGTATTTCCATGAGGATGCTTTTGGCTGACTCGTACAGCCTTTCCAGGTGCTCCCGGAGCTTGAAAACCCGGCCGTTGTAGCTGCGAATCCCCTCAAAAACTCCATCGCCGTAAAGAACCCCGTGATCAAAAACCGATATCTTTGCCTCTTCTTCCGGGACAAATTTGCCGTTTACATAGACTGTTAGACTCATGAGTATGCCTCCTTATAATGAAATCTCCGGGTATGAAAAAATCCTTTCGCCCTTGTAAGGGGCGAAAGGACTTCCTTCGCGGTACCACCCTTTTTTGTGCCCTCCTGCGGGAGGGAACCTTAAACAGCCCTTGGGGCTGCTGCCTTTAACGAAGGCGCCGTCCGTGCTTACCAGCCGCTTTGGCATTCAGCAGGGGGACTCCGGGAGGACTTTGGGGAAGATTCCCTGCCGGTTTCCACCTGCCACCGGCTCTCTGTTCAGCAGAATCCACCTTACTTTTCCCTTCATCGTCTGTGCATGATGTAAAATTGTTTATAATTATACTGAAGGACCCTGCCTTTGTCAATAACAATTTTTGACGGTTTTTATGCGGGGTAAGCCGTTATGCCTCTCTCCTCATCGGTGAGGATGAGGTTGGCATCCAAAGCAAAGATATTATGCAGTTGATGCTCCTTCTTGGGTTCCTGCTTCCCATCCCGGGCCTTCACCGGAGCTTCCAGGGGCGGCTCCAGGCCCCGGCGCCGCCTCAAAAAGGACCGGGCCACCTGGGGGAAGAGAACATAGGAGAGGAGATCCTCTTCCTTTTCCAAAAGATCACCCAGCTCCTCCTTGGCCTTCTCCAGCTGGGGAGGCAAAAGATCCGCCGGCCTTACTGAGATGGGCTCTTCCTGCCCCAGGATTTTGGTGCGCAGCTCTTCATCGACAGGGCCGGGGGGGCGGCCGTAGTAGCCCCGGAGGTAATTTTTCACCTCGCTGGAGACCATCTTGTACCGCTCCTTCAGCATCACGTTAAACACCGCCTGAGTCCCTACTATCTGGCTGGTGGGGGTCACCAGGGGGGGGTAGCCCAACTCCTCCCGGACCCGGGGCACCTCCTTAAGCACCTCTCCCAGCAGGTGAGACGCTTTCTGCCCCTCCAGTTGAGAGGCCAGGTTGGAGATCATGCCCCCGGGGATCTGGTAGCTCAAAACGTTGGTATCCACACCCATGGCCACTTCCAGGGGGATGTGGTAGTTTTTACGTACCTCTTTGAAGTAGTCGCTGACTTCGCTCAAGAGTTCCTGGTTCAACCCTGTGTCATAGGGGGTCCCCTTTAAGGCCGCCACCAGAGTGTCGGTGGGAGGTTGAGAGGTCCCCAGGGCCAGGGAAGCCGTGGCGGTATCGATGACATCAACCCCTGCTTCGATGGCCTTCAGGTAAGCCATGGAGGCCATCCCGCTGGTATAGTGGCAGTGGAGCTGAACGGGGATGTTGATTCTTTCCTTCATTTTGGTTACCAGTTCATAAGCATCAAAGGGAGATATGAGGCCCGCCATGTCTTTGATGCATATTGAATGGGCACCCATATCCTCCAGCTTAGCCGCCATGTCGGCAAAATAGTCGATATTGTGAACAGGGCTGATGGTATAACTCAAAGTGACCTGGGCATGCCCCCCCTCCCGGCGGACTTCCTGCAGGGCCACCTCCATATTGCGGGTATCGTTTAAGGCATCAAAAATACGGACGATATCAATTCCTCCTGCCACAGCCCTCTTAACAAACTCCTTAACCACATCGTCGGCGTAGTGGCGGTAACCCACCAGGTTTTGCCCCCGGAGAAGCATTTGCAGTTTTGTCTTTTTAAAAACCTTTTTAAGGGCCCAAAGCCGCTCCCAGGGGTCTTCATCCAGAAAACGCATACAGGTGTCAAAGGTGGCCCCGCCCCAGACTTCCAGGGAATAATAGCCCACTTCCTCCATCTTCTCCAGGATATCCACCATATGCTCGGTGCGCATGCGGGTGGCCATCAAAGACTGGTGGGCATCCCGCAGGGTAGTGTCGGTAATCTTTACGGGCCTCGATGTCATGTAAATCCCTCCATTCATGTAGTTTGTGACTTAAAGCAATTGCAAAACAGCTTGCCGTCAGGTTTCGAAGGGTGTCAACGGCGGGAATACAGGGCCGCTTCCCTGCCCACCCTCCTGCCCATAACCAGGGCTTCCGTCAGGGGAAGCCCGGGATAAACACCCTGGCCGTGGAGGCCGCCCGCAGCCTCTCCCAGAGCATAAAAGCCGGGAAGGGCACCCGTGGCTCCCAGGACCCGCCCCCGGGCATCGGTGGCAATCCCTCCCAGACTGTATAAAGGCACCGGTGCCACCCACCCGATATAATAGGGAAGGGGGCGCCGGGCTGCAATTTCCTCCAGGCGATCCTGGGGTATGTCAGTGATTTCCACCAGGTCCCTGATGCTCCCGGCATACACCAGGCCGGGAAGTTCCCATTCCCGGCCTTCAGGGTAGACGAGAAGCAATTCCCCCTGCCTGGACAGCACAAATTTTTGCAGGGCATCTTCTCCCGCCGTTAGCGCCTCCACTGCTTCTGAGGTTACCTCTTCCCCCTGGCCTGTAAACCAATCCCCCTGGGAGAGGTTCACAAAGTCTCCTTCTCTAATGGGGACTTCCCGGGGGTACAAGAAGAGGGGCATATAAACCCTCTCCGGGTTGGCCAGCAGCACCCTGAAAGGCCGGGTTAACTCATAAGCCGTCCCGGAAATGCCTGCCTCCCGGACCTTCAGGGGCAGGGAAGCCGCCTCCAGGCTGTGAGCCTCCATAAAATCCCTGTGCCCCAAATAGCCTCCGGGGGCCAGGATGACCGACCGGGTCGTGACAGTATGTTCCCGGCCCGAGGCATCCTGATACCTCACTCCCTCCACCTGCCCCGCCGCTGATACATTAATTTCCAGGGGTTTTCCCCCGGGAATTTCTGCCGCCAACCGGGGAGCCAGGGCCCCTTCCATACCCGTCAGCAGTGCTTCCGGGTTCCGGAAGGGAGGGGCATAGGAGTGGTGGGGGTCTTCCGGGTCGAAGGGAAATGAAAGCCCCGTCTCCCGGCTTAACCACTCCAGGGTATCCCGGCCTTCCAGGAGAAGGTCCGCCAAAAGGGCTGTTTGAATCCCGGGAGATGCTTCCATAATGGAATACAGCAGCTGTCTGTTCCCCTCGGGAAGCTCCTCGCCCTCTCCCTCCTCCTCTTCCTCCGGGGCAAAAGCAACAAACCGGCCTCCCAGGGGAGGAAAAAATTCGTCTCTCAGGTCCTGGTGGTTCAGAAGCATAACCTCTGCTCCCAGGAGGGAGGCCTGCAGGGCTGCTGTAAGGGCGGGCAGTCCGCTGCCCGCCACCACTATATCAAAACTCGAAGGAAGGTCTTCCACGATATCCTCATCATGCAGGGTCTGGGAGACCGCTGCTGTAAAAAGTAGGAGCAGGAGAAGTCCCGTCAGTATATACCTGCCTTTCACCGTGGATTAGTCCTCCTTCACCGTTCGGGCCAAACTGACAACGTGGTCCTGGGGGTCAATCTTAATCAGGGTAACCCCCTGGGCAAACCGGCCCAGGGTGGAAATTTCGTTAACAGCCTGACGGATAATGGTACCCCGGTAGGTTACCACCACCAGGTCATCGCCGGGCTTAACCACCTTAAAACCGGCAACGGCGCCGCGGTTTTCCCTTATCTTCATGGCTACCAGGCCTTTGCCTCCCCTATTCTGGGGCCTGAACTCGCTTAAGTTGGTCCTTTTGCCAAAACCCCGCTCCGTGACCAGCAGCAAACTGTCCCCCTGGGCGACCAGGTCCATGCCCACAACCCGGTCGCTATCCTGCAGGCGTATGCCTATAACTCCCCGGGCCGTCCGGCCCATGGGGCGCACATTACCCTCGGAGAAGCGGATAGCCATCCCTTTGCGGCTCACCAGGAGGACTTCATCCTCACCCCTGGTTCTCTTGACGGAGATCAACTCGTCCTCATCTTTGAGGCTGATGGCAGCCATGCCGCCCCGCCGGGAATTGCCAAAGGCCTCCAGGGGCGTCTTTTTAATATAACCCCCCGCCGTTACCTGCAGCAGGAATTCGGCGGCGGTAAAGGTTTTTATAGGTATGACGGCGGTAATATGCTCCCTGTCGTCCAGGGCCAGCAAATTAATGATGTTGGTGCCCCGGGCCAACCGCCCGCCTTCCGGTATTTCGTAAGCCTTGAGATGGTAGACTTTGCCCCGGTTGCTGAAACACAGGAGGGTATGGAGGGTGGAGGTAACAAAAATATCCTCAACAAAGTCCTTTTGTTTGGCGCCCATGCTGCTGACGCCCCTGCCGCCCCTGTGCTGACTGCGGTAGGTGGACAGAGGGCATCTTTTTACATATCCCTGGTGGGTCAAGGTGATTAAAACATTTTCCTCGGCAATCAGGTCCTCGTGCTGAATTTCGGAGTCATCGGGGAGAATCTGGGTGCGCCGCGGGTCGCCGTGTTTCTCTTTTATCTCCTGCAGTTCTTTGCGGATTATTTCGTAAACCAGCCGTTCGTTGGCCAGGACCTCTTTGTAATAGGCAATCCTTTGAATGAGTTCCAGGTACTCCCCTTCCAGTTTCTCCCGCTCCAGGCCCGTCAATTTCTGCAGGCGCATATCCAGTATGGCTTGAGCCTGGATTTCTGTGAGATCAAAGTTGGCCATGAGCCCCCTGCGGGCCTCTTCTGTGGTATGGGAGGCCCGGATGAGCTTAATAATTGCATCCAGGTTATCCAGGGCAATCCTCAGGCCCTCAATAATATGGGCCCTCTTCTCCGCCTTTTCCAGTTCAAAGCGGGTACGCCTTTCGATAACCTCCTTCTGGTGGGCCAGGTAAGCCTGCAGCATTTCCTTCAGGTTCAGGACCCGGGGTTTCCCATCCAGCAGGGCCAGCATGATAATGCCGAAGTTTTGCTGCAGGGGTGTATTTTTGTACAGGTTGTTGAGAATGACCTGGGGATTGGAACCCTTCTTCAATTCAATGACCACCCGGACCCCTGAGCGGTCCGACTCATCCCTTAAGTCCGTAATCCCCTCCAGCTTTTTTTCCCGCACCAGGTCGGCGATGCGCTCCATGAGCTTTGCCTTGTTAACCTGGTAGGGGACCTCCGTGATTAAGATGCGCATCCTGCCGGTACTCTCCACCCTTTCCACCTGGGTGGTGCCCCGCATCTTTATAATACCCCTACCCGTCAGATAGGCGGAACGGATGCCGTCCAACCCCATAATCAACCCCCCCGTAGGGAAGTCGGGCCCCTTCACGTGCTTCATCAGGGAGGCAGCATCAGCGTCAGGATGGGCAATGAGGTGGAAAATGGCGTCGCATACCTCGCCCAGGTTCTGGGGGGGTATGTTGGTGGCCATGCCTACCGCTATTCCTGCCGAACCGTTGACCAAAAGGTTGGGGAAACGGCTGGGCAGAACCACCGGTTCTTCCAGGGTATCATCGAAGTTGGGCCGAAAGTCTACAGTATTCTTGTTGATATCCTTAAGAAGTTCCAGGGCCATGGGGGCCATGCGCACCTCCGTATACCGCATGGCAGCGGGGGGGTCTCCATCCAGAGACCCAAAATTTCCATGGCCGTCCACCAGGGGATAACGGGTGTTAAAATCTTGGGCCAGGCGTACCAGGGCGTCATAAAGGGCCACATCACCGTGGGGATGATATTTGCCCAACACCTCGCCCACCAGGCGGGCCGACTTTTTGTGGGGCTTGTCGGGGGTCATACCCAACTCGTGCATGGCAAAGAGGATGCGGCGGTGAACGGGCTTAAGTCCGTCCCGGACATCAGGCAAAGCCCGGCTCACAATCACGCTCATGGCATAGTCAAGGAAAGAGGTTTTCACTTCATCATGTATATCTATGGGGACAATTTTGCCGTGACTGTATTCCATGGCTGCTCACCTTCTTTCTCGAGAAAATCCTTTTTAAATATCCAGATTTTTTACCAGGTGGGCGTGCTGTTCGATAAACTCCTTGCGCGGCTCCACTTTCTCGCCCATAAGGGTGGTGAAGATGGAATCGGCCAGGAGGGAGTCCTCCAGTTTCACTTGCAATATGGTCCGCTTCTCCGGATCCATGGTGGTCTCCCATAGTTGTTCCGGATTCATCTCTCCCAAACCTTTGTACCGCTGCAGGGGAGATCCCCGCCCGTTACGGCGGAAAAAATCCTCCAACTGCCTTTCGGTGTAAAAATAGTGGTCCTTTTTATCCTTTTTTACCTTGTACAAGGGCGGTTGGGCTATATAGATATAGCCTGCCTCTACCAGAGGGCGCATGTACCGGAAGAAAAAGGTTAACAGAAGGGTGCGGATGTGGGAACCGTCCACATCGGCATCCGTCATGATGATAATTTTATGGTAGCGGGCCTTACTTATATCAAAATCATCGCCGATGCCCGTGCCCAGGGCCGTAATCATGGTGCGAATTTCTTCGTTGGCCAATATTTTGTCGATGCGGGCTTTCTCCACGTTGATTATCTTTCCCCTCAGGGGCAGAATGGCCTGAAAGATTCTTTCCCGTCCCTGCTTGGCAGAACCCCCGGCGGAATCCCCCTCCACCAGGTACAGTTCGGAAAGGCCCGGGTCTTTGGTGGTGCAGTCCGCCAGTTTGCCCGGAAGAGCGCTGACTTCCAGGGCATTTTTGCGCCGGGTTAGTTCCCGGGCTTTTCGGGCCGCTTCCCGGGCCCGGAAGGAACGGATGGATTTGTCCACAATTTTTCGGGCCAGGGGAGGGTTTTTCTCCAGAAAAGACTGCATCTCTTCGAACAAAATCCCCTCAACGATTCCCCGGATTTCGCTGTTTCCCAGTTTGGTTTTGGTTTGCCCTTCAAACTGGGGGTCTTTAAGCTTGATGCTGATGATGGCCGTCAACCCTTCACGGATGTCATCCCCGGAAAGGTTGGCATCGTTATCCTTTAAAATCCCTTTCTGACGGGCATAGTCGTTAACCACCCGGGTCAGGCCGTTTTTAAACCCCAACTCATGGGTGCCCCCCTCGTGGGTATGGATGTTGTTGGCAAAGGAATAAATGAGTTCGGAATACCCGTTATTGTACTGCATGGCAATTTCTAAATCCGTATTTTCGCCTGCCTCGGCAATGTAAATGGGTTTCTTGATGATAACATCCTTATTGCGGTTCAAGTGCTGAACGAAAGAAACTATGCCCCCTTCAAAGCGATAAACCTTCTGGATGGGTTCTTCGCTTCGTAAGTCCCTCAAAGTTATCTTGACCCCTTTATTCAGGTATGCCACTTCCTGAAAACGTTTGGCCAGGATGTCAAATTCAAAATCTAAAGTATCAAATATACCCGCATCGGGTAAAAAGGTAATCTTGGTCCCCGTCCTGTTTGAGGTGCCCTTTTTTTTCAGGTCCATTACAGGTTTTCCCCGCTCATACCGCTGGAAATAGACGCCTTTGTCCCGTTTAACTTCCACTTCCAGCCAATCAGAAAGAGCATTTACCACGGAAAGGCCAACGCCGTGAAGGCCTCCTGCCACTTTATATCCCTCTCCGCCAAATTTGCCGCCGGCATGAAGAAGGGTCAAAACCACTTCCACCGCAGGCCTTTTAACCTGGGGATGCTCCCGGACGGGTATGCCCCGTCCGTCATCCACCACTGTCACACTGTTGCCCGGGTGAAGGGTGACTTCGATGTTGCTGCAGTAACCTGCCATAGCCTCATCGATACTGTTGTCCATAACTTCAAAAATTAAGTGATGCAGTCCCCTGGGCCCGGTGGAACCAATATACATGCCGGGGCGGCGGCGAACTGCTTCCAATCCTTCCAAAACCTGAATCTGGTGCTCATCATAGAGATTTCTCATCTCATCCATAGGTCCACCTCCAATCGCGTACCATTATAATATTATACCATATATTAGTGAATTCTAACAGTCCTCCATCTCCCGCTCAACCGCAAACTCCCGGCAACTCCCGGTATGAGAGCCAGGTTCAAAAAAGGGGGTATGGAGTTTGGCGGCGCTAAAAAGGTTTGTCCTTAAGTCTTTTCAAAAGGGTGGCGGGGGCTATGGGAGAAAAGTAGACCTTTTCATCCGTAACCACAAAGGAGGCCTTTTCTTCTCCCACGTTTTCCGTGGGTGAATACTGGAGCAGTTCCCGGTTGCAGGTTTTGTCCTGGATTTTCATGCTGAAAATACCGATGATATCCCGTCCCGGAATAATTTTGGTACCGCCGATATGCAGATGCACGATTTCACCTTCCCTGTATTCGGCATAAGGGGCACAGGAGAGATTCGGGAGGCGCGTAAGCGCCGCACTGGGGGCACTTCTGCCATCCCGCTGCCGCTTTTTTTTTCCTGGCCAGCATTTCTTTCGTCATGACTTCCCTTATTTTCTCTTTTATTATATCCTGTCCGGGGAAATCTGCAATCATTTCCCCAATTTTTTCTGTTTCCCCGATATCCAGCACCATGTCGCCGTCATCTTCCGGGGGAGGCCCGGCATCCGGTTCCTTAATGATCCCCACCTGAAAATGTATATCCTTTATAATATTCCCCTGCAGACGGTGATTGATTTTCTGCAGCAAATTTGGCTTAAAAAAAGTCAGGTGCTGGGCCCAGGAAGAATTGGCCACCAAAACGAAGAGAATTCCTTCCTTAACCGTTAACGGCCTGGTACAACGGGCCAACTTGCTTCCCGCCGCCTCCTGCCAAACCTGGAGGGCCTTTCGCTCTTTTACCCTCTTTTTGAGACCAAGACCCCTGAGAACTTTGTCCAAAGGACCGCTCAGCTTTTCCATGGGTACGCCCTGCCTTCGCTTATATGGTAAAATGTTCCTTCCTGAAGGGTTTTTTCTTTCACCAGGGCGTCACCGGTACCGCTGATAAAGGTCTGCACCCTCCCCCGGATCAACCCCAGAAGACTCCTCTGTCTTTCCCTGTCCAACTCGGAAAAAACATCATCCAGAAGCAATAAGGGATAATTTCCTCTTTCGCCGAAAATCAATTCCACCTGGGCCAGTTTCAAGGAAAGGACGGAGGTCCGCTGCTGCCCCTGGGAACCATAAGTTCGGGCCTGGCGCTGATTGATGCATATGTTCAGGTCATCCCTATGGGGCCCCACCAAAGTGACGCCCCGCCTCCTCTCCTCTGCTTCCCTTTCTTTTAAAGCAGCAAGAAAGTGTTCCCGGATGATATCCCGGGAAAATTCAACCTCCTCTTGAAGCTTTTCCAGGGAGGAGGCGTAGGACAGGTGCAGGTCCTCCCTGCCGGCCGTCAGTTTGCGGTGCTGCAGCCGGGCCAGGAGGGACAGCTTTTTCACGTATTCCTTTCTGGCAAAAAGGATATAGGCAGCCATGTCTGCCATTTGCAAGTCCCAAACATCCACCGGCGGTGCTGCCCGCCTCGATGCCGCCGCCGCATCCCGAAGCAGCCGGTTTCGCTGGCGTAAAATTTTGGTGTACCGGGACAGGCATTGGCCGTAGCGGGGGTTCACCTGCACAATTTCCCGGTCCAAAAACTGGCGGCGTACCTGGGGGTACCCCTTCACCAGGTAAAGGTCTTCGGGGGTAAAGAGGACCGTATTTACCGTGCCCACAGCGGCGGCCTGCTGCAAAATTTTCCGGTTCAGGCGGATTTCTTTCCGGGCCTGGGAGGAATCATAACCAACTTCCAGCAGCAGGGGGTTGCCTTTTATTTGAAAACTGCCCTGGAGGTAAAAAGAAGGTTCCCCCCACTGCACTAATTCGCTGTCCATGTGGGTCCGGGGGGAAGAAAAGGTGGAAAGATAATAAATGGCCTCCAAAAGATTTGTCTTCCCTTGGGCATTGCTGCCCAGCAGCAGGTTCACCCCGGGGCCCGGCTCGAAGGCCAGTGCCCCATAATTTCGGAAATATTTCAGGGAAAGCCTTTTTAATTCCACATAGACACCTTCGTTTACTTAGTCGGGTTTCACAGGCAGTGCCAGGTATAAGTAATCCAACTCCGTTAAGGGTTCCACTATACAGGGGCCGGTTTTACCCTTGAAGCGCAGCAGTACCTCTCCCCCGGGTATGACTTTTAAGACATCCTGGAGAAACTTGATATTCATAATCAGGGTCACATCTTCCCCGGAAAAGCTCTTTAAAGGGATTTTTTCCGTGTTGTTACCCACGGTTGAAGAGGATGTCAGGATAACTTGGGAATCTTCCACATTAAGGGTAACGGTATGGATTTCGGAATCGGCCAGGAGGAAAGCCCTGTTTAAAGCCATTTCCAAAAGGTTTTTATTGACCGTCACCCGGGTCAAAGCGTCCTTGGGAATGACTCTGCTGACATTGGGAAACTTTTCGGCTAAAAGACTGGTGGTTAAAATCGTATTACCAAAGGAGAAGACAGCCAATCCCTTTGCCACATGCAGTTTAACCGGATCCTCGTCTTGTAAAAGGCGGGTCAATTCGCGCAGTGACTTGGCAGGAACTATAAACTCCTCTTCTTCCACTTCCATATCACGGATTTTATCCTTAATGCAGGAGAGTCGAAAGGTATCCGAAGAGGTTAAGGCCAAAACATCCCCCTGCATGTGGAAGTTTACCCCCGTAAAGGCGGGTTTACTCTGATCCGGAGATACGGTAATCAGAGTTTTCTGGAGCATCTCCACCAAAAGAAAGCCCGGGATGATAAAATCCTCCCCCTCCTCTCCCCCTTCAGGGAAAAGGGGGAATTCTTCAGCGGGAAAGCCCTGCAGTTTAAAAACAATGTCTTCTTTCCGGAGTTCGGCCACCTCATTATCCACCCGCATGTGCACCTGGCCGGGAGGAAGGTTCTTTACAATGTCCACAAAACGTTCCGGCAGGATAACACTGCCGTCTTCCTGGCCCTGAACGGTGGCCAGGGTGCGAATCCCCAACTCCAGGTCCGTGGCCGTGAGGGACAGGTCGTTTCCCTGCAAATTCAGGCATATTCCCTTAAGGATATTTAATGGTGTTCGTATGGGAATTGCTTTGTGGACTGTTTGCAGGGCCTTGTACATTTCTGTCTGATCAAAAAAAAGTTCCATAATATTTCCTCCACAAGACATATTTTTTAACTAGCAGTAATATATATATAAATTAAGTAAAAGTAGTAATAGGCTTGTGCATACAGGGGAAAAAGGTCGGCGCTGCAGTAAAAATGGGGGCCGGGCCTTTGGAAAAGATGTTAATAAACCGACCCGGGATATCCACAGTATCCCCAGGGTTATCCTCTAACTGAAAAGAAAGCAGGGAAACTCACAACTTATCCCCAGGATAATCACTGTTTTATAATCAACTTTTGGATATTTTCTACCGCCTTTTTCAGGTTGTAGTCTGTTTCTATGTCTCTCTGAATTTTTTTACACCCGTGAAGAATTGTAGTGTGGTCTTTACCGCCAAACTGTTCCCCTATACTGGGGAGAGATTCGTCTGTCATTTGCCGGGCCAGGTACATGGCTACTTGCCGGGGAAGGGCAAAGCTTTTGGTTCTCTTTTTTCCCGTAATATCGGCCGGAGAGATATTGAAATAATCCGCTGTAAACTGCTGGATGAGCTTGACAGTGATGGATTGACGAATCTCCTTGCTGTAGATGAGGTCTTTTAATGCCTCCCTGGCCATTTCAACACAGATTTTTTTCTCCGAAAGGGAAGCATAAGCTATGGCCCGGATAAAGGCTCCTTCCAGTTCCCGAATATTGGTGTTTACCTGGTCGGCGATAAAGAGAAGGACGTCATTGGGAATGCTTAAATTTTCATTATGGGCTTTTTTTCTCAGAATAGCCACCCGGGTCTCGTAATCCGGGGGTTGAATGTCGGTGATTAACCCCCACTCGAAGCGGGAACGGAGCCTTTCTTCAAGGGTGGGAATTTCCTTGGGGGGGCGGTCGCTGGAAATGATGACCTGTCTGTTGCTTTCGTGAAGGGAGTTAAAGGTATGGAAAAATTCTTCCTGAGTCTGCTCTTTTCCGGCCAGGAACTGGATGTCGTCGATCAAGAGGATATCCACATATCTGTACTTGTTCCTGAATTCCACCGTCCGGTTATCCCGGATGGAGTTTATAAATTCATTGGTAAAAGTTTCCGAAGAGATATAAACCACGTTGGTATTATAGGCATTTTGCAGGCAGAAATGGCCGATGGCATGCATGAGGTGGGTCTTGCCCAAACCTACGCCCCCGTAAACAAATAGAGGGTTGTAAGCTTTGGCGGGGGCTTCGGCTACCGCCAGGGAGGCGGCATGGGCAAAGCGGTTGCTGTCTCCAATGACAAAGCTTTCAAAGGTATATTTGGGGTTCAACCAGGCCGACGTTTGCTTTAAAGGTGACGCCTGTCCATAACGGGGTGAGTTTTCTTCCCCGGAAGGCATGTCCAGAAGTTCTTCTTGGGGGATGGACTGGGGGGTGAGGACAAAATGAATATCATATTCCCGCTGAAGAATTTTTGCAATAGCTTCTTTCAGGTGGGCGGAATACCGGGTTTCAACCCAATTCCTGGTAAACTCGTTGGGGACGCTGAGATAGAGGGTATCATCTTTTAAAGTCACCGGTTTGATTATCTTTACCCAGGTTTCGAAACTGGGCCTGTTCAGTCGTTCCTCCATCTCCAAGAGTATTTCCTCCCACATGTCCCGCAGAGATTCCTCCAACTTTATTCCTCCTGTATGCACACATTATCCCCCGGGCTTGTGGATAAGGCCAGGGTGTTAAATGAGGCAGAATTTTAAAAAAAATTTAAGAAAAACCAGGCATTTCTTAAGAAAAGGCAAAAACTTATAAACAGTGTTATACACAATCTGTGGATAAGTTCGGGGAAAAGGGATATATTTTCCTTAATCTTAACAAATTATCCACAAGTCTGCAAGACAAACAACTGTTTTCTCCCCTCCTTTGAAAAGGCCCGCCAGACCTTGACAGTAAAAGACTTGTTAAGTTATAATCGGGGGTAGTGCAGAAAAATTAGGCTTTTTTTTCTCTGGGGCCCGGGAGGTGTATTGACGATGAAGAGGACATTTCAGCCCAACAAACGTAAAAGAAAAAAGAATCACGGGTTTCGCGTCCGTATGGCCACCAGGGCGGGCCAGAAGGTCATAAAAAGAAGAAGGTTAAAAAAGAGGAAAGTTCTTTCCGCATAGGAAGGCTGTTTTTTTTGCGTTTACGAGGAAAGTTGCTCAAAAAGAACCGGGAGTTTTTGCGTGTTTACCGGCATGGGCGGACGGTGGCGGGCAGGTACTGCGTGTTATATTTTTTACCCCATGAGGATAATACTACTAGGGTGGGGATATCCGTCAGCAAGAAAGTGGGCAACAGCGTTGTGCGCCACCGCCTCAAAAGGTTGTACAAGGAGGTATTTCGCCTCAACTATGGAAAAATACGGCCCGGGTTTGACCTGGTCATCATCGTGCGCAGGAGAGCTCTGGGCTTGACCTTTTCTTTATGTCAGGAGGACTTCCTGGCTGTGCTGGCCAGGGCCGGTGTAACTCTTAAGTAGGGAGCAGGGTTGAGGATGATTTTTTTGCTGAAAATTTACAGGAGATTTATTTCACCCCTTAAACCGGCCACGTGCCGTTTCTATCCCACCTGTTCCACCTATGCCCTGGGAGCGCTGCAGAAGTACGGGTTTTTAAAAGGTTTCCGGCTGTCCCTCATACGGCTATCAAAATGCCACCCCTTCCATCCCGGAGGATATGACCCGGTGGAATAGGGTGAGTTAAGGAGGATTAAATGTTTCAAGCAATTATTGATGTCCTCATAAGCATTATGGCGTATTTTTATTCGTTGACGGGCAATTACGGGTTATCCCTTATTTTGCTCACCCTGTTAATCAAGCTGGTGACCTGGCCCTTGACCCAGAAACAACTGGAGTCGACGAAGAAGATGCAGGCCCTGGAACCGGAGCGCAAAAAACTCCAGGAGAAGTACAAGAACAATAAAGAAAAGATGAACCAGGCCCTCATGGAACTGTGGAAGGAAAACAAGGTGAACCCCGCCGCCGGTTGTGTTCCCCTCTTAATCCAGTTTCCTGTC
>SLHK01000215.1 GCA_007136165.1 Syntrophomonadaceae bacterium | reverse complement strand
CTTTCCGGGTAGGCCTGGGAAAACTTTTCCAGCCCCGTGCCCCCCGCCATGGCGGCGGTTATGGCCACGATATCCTTCCTTTCCGACGCCAGTTCCAGGAGGCTGGTGCCGAAGACATCGGTATAGCTGGGAACTTTTACCCGGTTGACGGGGTTGGCCGTCTTTATATCGAAGGGCCCGATGCCGTGGAATAACTCGGGCCTCTTTTCTGCATAACCATAGCCTTTGCCCTTCTTGGTCATTACATGCAGGAGGACGGGGCCCTTCATCTTTTTAACCCGCTGCAGGACTTCCAAAAGGCCCGTAATGCTGTGGCCGTTCTCCGGGCCCACATAGGTGAAGCCCAGCTCTTCAAAAACTATTCCCGGTACCACCAGGTATTTGAGGCTGTCCTTGAACCGCTCCACAGATTTGACAACCCTGCCCCCGATGGCGGGAATCCTCTTCAAGAGGTCTTCCGCCTCCTCCTTCAGCCTGGTATACTTGGGGTCTGTCCGCACCCGTCCCAGGTATGCGGCCATCCCTCCCACATTTTCGCTGATGGACATCTCGTTGTCGTTTAAGACAACCAGAAGGTCCTTCTTGATATGTCCCGCCTGGTTAAGGGCCTCCAGGGCCATGCCGCCCCCCAGGGCCCCGTCACCGATGACGGCCACCACGCTGAAATTTTCCCCCGCCAGGTCCCTGGCGCAGGCAATTCCCAGAGCTGCTGAAATGGAGGTGCTGCTGTGGCCCGTCTCGAAGGGGTCATGTTCGCTTTCCCCCCGCTTGGGGAAACCGGCCAGGCCTCCCAGGTCCCGCAGGGTTTTGAAGCGCTCCCTCCTGCCGGTGAGGATTTTATGTACGTAGGACTGGTGCCCCACATCCCAGATAATTTTATCCCGGGGGCTGTTAAAGGCCCGGTGGAGGGCCAGGGTCAGCTCCACCACCCCCAGGTTGGGGGCCAGGTGGCCTCCCTTTTCCGCCACAACTTCCGTAAGATACCGGCGAATTTCCCCCGCCAGGGAATCCAGCTGCCCTTTGGTAAGGGCCTGCAGGTCCTCCGGTGAATTGATGGTATTCAGTACCTCGGTCATAAGCACCCCTCTTCCGTGCGGCTATGGTCAGCGCCCTACAATTCTCTTGAGCCTTTTTATAATGCAGCTTACCAAAAGGATGATTTCCGTGGAACGGACAATAGCCAGGTTTTTGCCCAGAGCCTTCCCTCCCACCGTCAGGGAGGCAATTAAGGCTGTTAATATGATGCTCCATGTAAAGATATTCATGTCAGGATAGCGGGCGACTAGCTGAAAGACCACCAGGGCCCCCAGGGAACCGCTGACAATGCCGCTGATATCCCCGATGACATCGCTGCTGAAGTTGGAGACAATATCGGCGTTCCTCACAAAAAAAATTGCCTCCTTGGCCCCGGGAACCTTTTTCGCGGCCTTGGCGTGAAAAGGTTTTTCCTCGGCGGCGGCGGCGGCAATACCCACGATATCGGCCAGGACACCAATGATAATTATGGTTATAAGGACCAGAAAGGACAGGATCAGGGACCCGATAAACCCCGTTAAAAACTGGGCAGCCAGGGCAATGACGATAGCCAGAAGAAAAGTCCACAGGGTAATCCAGAGGGCCCATTTATAGGGCAATTTCTTTTTAATTCTTTTACCCATACGGTCAACACCCCAAAAAAAATAAAGGTTTAAGTACAGGCATTTATGCAAATGTTCTGCAAGTGGCAGCCCCTCAAGTAGACGTTACGGCTTAGGTCCAGCAGGTTTTCCCAAACAGCCACCCCACGTTGCCGTAAAGGCAGTTTCCTTTTAAGGCTGTTTCCGCTGTGTCGCCAGCAGCGGGGCTGGATTACCACTTAGACCGTACTTTAATCCCCAAAAGGCTTCCTCCGGTTAGGAACAGTCTAGGAGTTTTCCTCCATAACCCGGTTCTTGCCCCTAGCCTCTTTTGCAGCTGTGGTTTATGCCTTTAAAAGACCTCCACCAGAGCCACTCAAGGCAGGCTACGCTGTACACAGCTTTTACCGCATACAGGTTTAATCCCAAGCCGTAATCCTTTATCTTCTCGATAATCCACCACGCACTTGGGTCTCCACGGAGCCAGGGTCAACGCCTACATGCCTTTGTAGATCGCCCCGTCTCCTTAACTCCCAGCACCAACCCCCGACTGGGCGTCGGCAGCCAGCACCAGAAACTTCATAGATGTGCCCTTAACGGATTTTTAGGCCCGTCTTCAGGGCAGGGCGGGTTAACTAGAATACTGCGCCACTTGCAGAAAGAATTGTTTGCACCTGATTATAACATATATGATTTTTAGACTCAATAGAGGCCTCGGGCCCTGTAAAGCCTTTACCGGTCCCTATAAACCAGTTTGCGGGCTAAATACTGCAAAATCTCTGTCCCCTTGTCAATAGGCTCCAGGGCGGCCACCGCCTCCCGGTAGAGGCCTTCCGCTTTCCCCAGGGAAGCCTCCCGGCCCAGAAGGGAAGTGTAGGTGGCCTTTTTACGGGCCTTGTCGCTCCCCACCCTTTTGCCCAGCCGCTTCTCGTCCCCCGTCTCATCCAGGTAATCGTCAATGATCTGGAAGGCCAGCCCCAGCTTCCGGGCATAGAGGGTCAGGGCTGCCAGCAGGGGGGCGGGGCCGCCGGCCAGAAGGCAGCCGCTGCGGACGGAAGCCCGGATCAAGGCCCCTGTCTTGTGGGTGTGGATATACTCCAGGACTTCCTTCCCCACCTGTTTCCCCTCGGATTTCACATCCACCACCTGGCCTCCCACCATACCGCCAACCCCGGCACCGGCGGCGATTTCCGCCACTGCTTCCAGGATGTGGGCGGGGGAAAGGGTTGGGTCCCTGCGGAGGCTGGTGAGGATTTCAAAGGCGTAGGTAAGAAGGGCATCCCCCGTCAATATGGCCATGGCCTCACCGAAAACCCGGTGGTTGGTAGGCTTGCCCCGGCGCAGGTCATCGTCGTCCAAGGCTGGCAGGTCGTCGTGGATTAAGGAGTAGGTGTGGATAAACTCCAGGGCACAGGCGGCGGGCAGGGCTTTGCGGTAATCCAGGCCGGAAACCCGGGCCGCTTCCAGGCACAGCAGGGGCCTGAGCCTCTTGCCGCCGGCAAACACGCTGTAGTGCATGGACTCATAGATGTCCCGGGGATAAGCATCCCGGGGCAGGTAGGCCGCCAGGGCGGCGTCGATTTCGGCAATCCTTTCTTGGATGACACCTTTAACATCCAAATTTACTCCTCCTCCACCTCAAAGGGCACCGTTAGATCCTCTCCCTGGGAATTTTTCACCAGAAGCTCCACCCTGCTCTCGATATCCTGCAGCTTGCTGCGGCAAAAGCGGGTCAGCCGCACCCCTTCTTCAAAATAGGCCAGGGACTCCTCCAGGGGCAGCTCTTTTTCCTCCAGGGTTTTTACGACTTCCTCCAGACGGGACAGGGCCTCCTCAAAGGTCACCGTCCCGGGGATTTCCTTGTTCTTTTCCGACAATCCCTTCATCCCCCTTTACATCATTCACTTGACAGCCCGCCGAGCCATCCTGGAAGCGGACGCGAATCAGGTTATTTACTTCAAGGGCGGCGGCCCGGGTTACCAGGTTCCCCCGGGAATCTTCTACCAGGGTGTAACCCCGGGCCAGAATCTGCAGGGGGCTCACCCCCTGAAGCCGGGCCCCCGCCAGGGCCAGCCCTTCCCTACGGGCGGAAAGCCGGCGGTCCATGGCCTGGGAAAGCTTTTCCCCCAGGTGGTCCAGGGATTGGTGCAGCCTGGCCGTTAGCTCTGCCGGCACCAAAAGGGCCCTGGAGGAGGCCAACTTCTCCAGGTACCTCTTTTCCTGGGCCACATCCCGCTTCATGATGGCCTTGAGACGCTCCTTAAGGTGATGGACCCGCTCCAGCAGGTCCTCCCGGCAGGGGACAGCCAGTTCGGCGGCGGCGGTGGGCGTGGCGGCCCGCAGGTCAGCCGTGAAATCCGCCAGGGTATAGTCCGTCTCGTGGCCGATGGCGCTGACGACGGGGATTTCCGACTGGAAGATGCTCCTGGCCACCGTCTCCTCATTGAAACTCCACAGCTCCTCCAGGCTCCCGCCTCCCCGGGCCAGAATTATTACATCGCATATCTTTAAGCGGTTCACCCGCTTTAAGGCCTCGCTGATTTCCGCCGCAGCACCGGCTCCCTGGACGGATACGGGAATTACCAGCAGCCTGGTGCCGGG
>SLHK01000171.1 GCA_007136165.1 Syntrophomonadaceae bacterium | reverse complement strand
CCCTTGGTGACACCCTGGTAGATGATGAAGAGGGCCAGGGCCATGGCCAAGAAGTGATAGAAAATCGTTTCCGTCGGGTTGGTGGTGAAGGCGTTCCAGACGGCGTTGGTGTCCACACCGGCTCTGAAGGTGCCCGATAGGGCCAGGACGGTGTACTTAAGGGTCCAACCCACCACCACTGAATAGTAGAACATAATGGCGATACAGACAAAGCCCATCCAGGCCCCTACCCAGGAGTATTTGCGGCCTCCCATGAAGTCCCCGTAGGAGCCGACGGTTCCCTTACGCCCGTAGCGGCCGATGACCATTTCCGACATTAACAGGGGAACCATGATGAAGATAACGGCAATTAGCAAAATGAGCACAAAGGCTCCCCCGCCGTTGGCGGCAGCCACCCGGGGGAAACGCCAGATGTTGCCCGTACCGACGGCCATGGCAATAGATGCAATGATGAAGCCCAGTTTACTGCTGAATAATGATGACTCTTTTTCTGGCATTCAGTTTTTCCTCCTTTTTAAATATTTCACACCAAACTCTTACAAGCTTATACCTTTTCTCTCTCCTGAGAACCACCTCCTCAAAGGTTTTTCTTTAACCTTATAAAGCTGTGAACAGTGCAGGTTAAATATTCGTAATACTTTAATTTTTCTAATGCAAAATTCATTCCAACTCCAGGTAAATCCCAAAAACCCGGGAAAGGCCCGGCAGCAGAGGGCCAAATTGGGTCTATTTTCCTCTATGGCCTCAGCGGGCAGCAAAAGGAAGTGTCGGATGCTTGTACAGTGTCTCAGGGTTGACGATTTCTATCCAGGCCCAGCTTGCTCAGTTTATAATAAAAGGTGCTCCGGGGCATTCCCAGGGCCCGGGCGGCCTTGGATTTGTTCCCCCGCACTTCCCGCAGGGCCTTTAAGATGGTTTTCCGCTCCACTTCACTGGTGATATCCGTGAGGGCGGTGCTTTCCTTTAGTTTAAGGGGATCTTCCAGGGTGCTGTCCAAAATATTTCTGGGAAGAAAATCCCGGTTCAGGGAGGGGCCTTCCGACAGCACCACCAGCCTTTCAATGACATTCCTCAGTTCCCGGATATTCCCCGGCCAGTTGTATTTAAGCAGGGTAGTCATTAATCCCGAAGAAACTTCGTTTATTTCTGTGCCGTGGGTTTTGGAAAACTCGTTGATAAAAAGGTACACCAGTTCCGGGATATCCCCTTTTCTGAGGCGCAGGGGCGGGATCTCCAGGGAGACCACGTTCAGCCGGTAATAGAGGTCCCGGCGGAACCGGTTCTCAGTGAGCATCTGCTCCAGGTCCTTGTTGGTGGCGGCAATGATGCGCACGTCCACTTTGACGGGCTTTGCACCCCCCACCCGAAAGAATATATTGTCCTGCAGCACCCGGAGGAGTTTAACCTGCATGGCGAAGTCCATTTCGCCGATTTCATCCAGAAAGAGGGTGCCTCCGTCGGCCAGTTCAAAACGGCCCTGTTTGCCCTCTTTTTCAGCCCCGGTGAAGGCCCCGGGTTCGTAGCCGAAGAGCTCGCTTTCAAAAAGATTTGGTGGGATGGCCCCGCAGTTAAGAGCGATGAAGGGCTTGTTTTTCCGGGGGCCGGCCTGGTGAATTGCCTTGGCGAAGAGTTCTTTCCCCGTCCCGCTTTCACCCCGGATGAGGACAGCGGCGCTGGTTGGGGCTACCTTCCTGGCGATATCAACGCATTCCTTTAAGCGGGGGCTGTGTCCGTAGACAGCGGAGAAGGGGCCGTTGGGCAGGTTCTGGATCTGGTCTATTTCCTGCTGCAGCAGGTTTAAATGGGTGGTGGCCTTTTTTAGCTCCCGGTTCAGGTTTACCATTTCCGTGATGTCTCGTTCCAGGGAGACGGCCCCCAGCATCTGGTCCCCCAGCTTAACGGGTAAGGAATTGATTAAAACATAGAGGCCGGGTTTCGGCTGGTGGTAGGTTTCCCAGACGGGCTTACCCGTGGCCAAAACTTTGGTAAAAACCAGGTCGGAAAAGAAAGAGCGAAGGTCCTGCCCCAGGATATCCCTCTTTTTAATGCCGTAGAAAGTTTCCGCTTTTTGGTTCCAGTAAATAACATTGTGCTCCCGATCCGCTATGGTGATAATTTCCTCCGACGCCTCCAGGAGGCTGTCTAAAAGCTGCTGGGTTTGGGACCATCCCCGTACCAGGGCCTTGCACACATGGGGTAATGTCAGATAACCGGAGGGTTTGCCCGTTTTATCCAGGGCCAAAAGGAGTTGGCAATCTTTGCCCAAGAGGTAGAAGGCTGCCTCCAGGCTTTCGTCCTCGCCCACGGTTTTATAGGCATCAATACGGTGAATGCCACCTTCAACCCTGCCCGGCTCCGGGTTTTTTTCTCCGGGTACGATATATGAAAGAAAAAGCCGGCCAGCCTTTTCTTCCCCGGCCGTCACCAGCAGAGAGGCTTTTTCTGCCGCCAGCATGGCACCGACCTGTTTCGTGTCTTGTATCTGCCCCTGGTAAAGGATGATATCTCTGCGGAGGAAATCAGCAACCTTTAAATTGGGAGGGATTTTCATATGCCCACCCCATTTTTGTAGTTCTTAAGCCTTCCTCATAAGTATTCGACTTTATCGGCGGAATTCCTGCCTGCCCTGCAAATCCCGGGTCCAGGGCATAATTACCTTTCTCATATGCTGAAATCGGCCAGGACTTCCAGGGGCGGAAACTCCGGGTGCCAAAGTTGAATATGGCGCACCCGGCAGGATAGATGAAGGTTCTCCCGGCTTAAAATTTCACAGGCTTCCAGGTATTCCGCTTCCGTCCATTCACGGACGGCAAAAACGGTGTTAACAAGGCTTATGTGGTAGTCCCAATGGTCCATGGGATGGCCCTTGACCCCTGACGGCTGCAGGGTTTTTATAACCTGCCGGGATATATGCCTGAGTTTCCTGGATGAGGTTATCTTCAGGTTTACTGATTTATAGGGCGGGGGGAAACAGCTGGAACCTCTAACCGTCAAGCGAAATGGCAGGTAGCGGCGGAGGAGGGGTTTTAAAAGGGTGGTGGCTGCTGTGAGCCCATCGCTGTGAGGGATATACAGGATACCCATGGTAACGTGCAGGGGCGGAAAGGGGTCTTCGTAGACCCGGTATCTTATGGAGAACTCCTTTTGCAGTTTCAGGGCCCGTTTCAGGATCCTGTCTTCGGGAAGGGCCACCAGGTAGTATTTTTCCATGCTTTTGGACCTGCTTTCTTACTCGCTCATTTTATTCTTCCCTTGATTCTGAGTAATTGCCTCTTTAATGGAAGGATTATTCTGGGGAGCGGCAATTCCTCCCGAGATTAAGACTTTGAGGCCGTCTTCCACCGTCATGTCCAGGGGTATCAGGTCATATTCCGGAACCATAAGCAGCATGCCGGAGGTAGGATTGGGGGTGGTGGGCACAAAGACGTAAATCAGGGGCTCCCGGGTTTTATCCTGGATTTCCCCCTGGGAGGAACCGGTAACAAATCCCAGGGCATAGAGGCCCGGCCTCGGGTACTGCAGGAGGACCACCTTTTTGAAGGCATCTTTTTCCCGGCTGGAAAAAGCATCGACGATTTGTTTCGTGCTGCTGTAAATTCCCTTCACCAGGGGAATTCTCTGGATGACATCTTCTCCCAGGTAGAGAATCTTCTTGCCCAAAATGTTGGTGGCCAGGAACCCGGCCAGGAGGACCAGGAGGATGCTCAAAAGAAACCCTGCCCCCGGCAGTTCCCGCCCCAACACGGCTTTTAAAATATTTCCCAGGAAATTGTCCAGGGTGGTAAAGAGAAAATACAGCAAGTAAAATGTGACCACCAGGGGAATCAGAGTTAAAATCCCCGCAATAAACAGTTTTTGCACTTTCTTCATACAATCCCCCCCTCCAAGCCTGAGTTTACATAACTGGGGTCAGGCTTGAGTTATTTACTTATTTTTACTTACTCACTTCCGAGGTCAGGCTGAAGTTTACATAACTGGGGTCAGGCTTGAGTTATTAACTTACTTTCCAGGGTCAGGTTTGAGTTATGTGTATTTTTATACTGCCCGGGGCCAAGGTTTGAGTTATTTACCTTCTGTAAGTTTCACCTGGAGTTAAGGCCCGCCAGCGGCAGCTTTCCTTTACTCAGATGGGAAAAAAATCTAAACAGGCTGCAGCCATAAAATTTCGCCATTTTTTCCTGAATGCCTTCTCTGTAAATTAAATTAACCTCACTTTTTGTTATTTT
>SLHK01000105.1 GCA_007136165.1 Syntrophomonadaceae bacterium | reverse complement strand
GATAGAGGGAAGGTTCCCTAAAAGCCGCAAAACCGCCGATGTTCACCAGGCCGTCCTTCTTGGAGCTCATGAGGCAGCCGTCCCCGCAGGAAAAAATCTCCCGGGCTATTTCTTTAATGCTCTTGTCCCCGTACCCCTCTTCCCGGGTCTTGATGAAGTAACAGTTTTCCGCGAAGCGGGCCATGTCGAAGAAGACGGGGACCTGGTACTTATTGGCAATGGCCCGGACTTCCTTGATGTTGGCCAGGGAAACGGGCTGGCCGCCGTTATTGTTGCAGGTGATGGTGATGAGGACAAAGGGCACCTTCTCCCGCCCCTCCCGGCGGAGGGTATCCTCCAGACGGGCCGTATCTATATTACCCTTAAAGGGGAAGGAAGAAGTGGGCACCATGCCCTCGTCGATGACCAAATCCAGGGGGGTGCCCCCCTTCAAGGTCAGGTGCCCCCGGGTGGTATCAAAGTGCATGTTCCCGGGAATGACCATCCCCGGTTTAACCGTCAGCTGGATGAAAATATTCTCCGCCGCCCTGCCCTGGTGGGTGGGCAGGACCCATTCATAGCCGGTAATATCCGTAACCGCCTCTTTAAAGCGGTAAAAGCTTTGGGAGCCCGCATAGGACTCGTCGCCCTGCAGAAGGGCGGCCCACTGGTGATGACTCATGGCAGAGGTGCCGCTGTCCGTCAGGAGGTCGATATAGATATCTTCCGCCCGCAGGTTAAAGGTATTGAAACCCGCTTCCGTCATCAGTTTTTCACGCTCTTCTTTTGTTCTCATGCGTAGAGGTTCCACCATTTTAATTTTGAAAGGTTCCGCCGGGGTTTTAAAGGCCATTTTTTTCTCTCCTTTTAGGGGGGGTGTTCCCCCTACTTTTAAACACGGTTAATATATGCTTATTTACTATTTTGACACATATAATAGCAATCCTTCCCGGAAAGCCTCCAGGGGAAAATGTTAAATTTTCTTAAAAATATTTTCCCCGGAAAGAAGGACTCCGGGAAAAAGTGCCGAATAATAAAGGAGTTAGGAATAGCCGACAGAAAAAAATGTTTATGATTTCATAACATTTTTTGTTTTTTTTGTTTGGAGCATTTCCTAGGTTTTCGGCAGGAGATGCATCAAAGACCTTAGCAGAGGGGTGTTTCAAATGGATATTTCAAGTATGGCCGCCGCTTTAAAGCGGCGGCAGGCGGAGGCTTCCAGAAGAAGTTTTGTAAGGGTTAAAATCATCCTGGAGAACTTAAATGGGAAGAGGAAAGGGTTTGCTGCCGGTCTGGGCAAAAACACCCGAACCTTTCTCGGGGTTTTGCGGATGAAAGCGGTGGCCGTGGCCGGGATTGGCAGGCAAAAAGGGCAAGCTGTAAAGCAGGCCCTGGCTGACGGGTTCCAGAAAAAGCTCCAGCGCCTGAAGGGGATATCCAGGAAGAAACTTGCCGCCGTTGGTATAATATTAGCTCTTGTCATTACCGGCGCCTACGGCACTTACATATATAATCAAGGTTATGGTTATGTTTTGGTGGTAGACGGGCAGGAAATCGGTTTTGTTGTCGAGGATGACAGCCCGGTCTTAGAAAGTTTCCTGGCCCAGGTGAAAGAGGAAGCGGCCATCTACTATGAAACCGATGTAGTCATGAACGAAAAGGTGGAAATCATCCGGGACCGGCGACCCGGGGAGCATATAGCCGTAGGGAAGGTGCAGGATGAACTGCAGCAAAACCTCTCCTTCAGCGTTTACGGGTACTCCCTCAAGATTGACGGCCTGGAAACGGTGGTCCTGGCCAGCGAGAAAGACTTTGATGCAGTTATGGCCATCATCAAGGATACCTTTGTAGATAATGGCAATGCTATCCTGCAGGACTTTATAATCCACGAAGATTTGGATTTAGAGAAAATCCTGGTGGCACCTGATGTTTTTTCCTCAGTGGAGGATACCGCCAACCTGCTCCTCCAGGGCACCAATCAACGAAAAACTTACCTGGTTTCCCGGGGCGATTCCCTGTACTCCATTGCCAGGAATCAGAATGTAAGCCTGACGGAACTGCAGGATGCCAACCCCCAGGTGGAGGGGGACTTGATTCGGCCGGGTGATGAGCTAAACTTGATGATGATGGTACCTCTGGTGAACGTTTCTGTGGTAGAGGAAGAAACGGTACTGGAGAACATCCCCTATGAAACCCGCTATGTGAATGACAACAGCAAGTACACCACCTACAGCAGGGTCACCCAGGAAGGCTCCCGCGGCCAGAAAGAAGTTACCTACCAGATTACCACTGAAAACGGCAGGGAAGTCGACCGCCAGGTTCTGCATGTAGAAATCCTCAAAGAACCCGTGACCAAGGTGGTGGAACGGGGAACCATCCGGCCGCCCTTTACGAGCACGGGCCGTTTTGGCTGGCCCCTGCCCACGGGTGTGGGCACCCTTACCTCTCCCTTCGGCTGGAGAGGGGGCAGCATGCACTATGGTATTGACATCGCCGCATCAGTAGGTACAGCTATCAGGGCAGCCGAGAGCGGTACGGTGACCACTTCCGGCTACCGGGGCAGCTACGGAAACCTGGTCATTATCAACCACAGCAATGGTTACAGCACCTACTACGCCCATAACTCCCGGAACCTGGTTTCCGCGGGGCAGAGGGTGAGCAAGGGCGAAACCATAGCTTTGGTGGGGAGCACCGGCAACAGCACCGGCCCCCATGTCCACTTCGAGATTCGCAGAAACGGCAACCCGATAAACCCCATGAATTTCTTCCGGCGCTAAAGTAAGTACCCACGAAAAAAGCTGGGGAACTGCAAAAATAAGCACCTACAAAAAAGCCGGGAACTAAGGATTGGCCCCCAGTTCCCGGCTTCGTTGTGCCTGCAATAAACAATTTAATTCTCTTCCAGGGGCGATGGTTTGGCACCCTTAATTTTTATAAAGGGTATGCCCAGAGTGGAGTACTCCCGGGCAACCAGGGCCGTGGTCACCGCAAAAGCCAGCAGATCCGCTAAAGGTGTGGCAATCCAGATTCCCGTCAAGCCCAGAAAGCGGGGCAGCAGCATAATAAAGGGGATATACAGGAGAAACTGGCGCAGCAGGGACAGAAGCAGGGACTTGGTTCCCCGGCCAATGGCCTGGAAGAAGATAACCGAGGTGATTTGGGCCCCCAGCAGGGGGTACATGAGGACCATTATGCGCACCGCATAGACCCCCATATCCAACAGCTCGGCATCTGTAGAGAAAAAACCCAGGAAGAAAGCGGGGAAAAGGAAGAGAAGGGCCCCGGCCAGGGTCATCAGTAAGGTGCCGGCCCCGGCACCTTTGAACATGGCCTCCCTGATGCGGGGGTATTTCTTTGCACCAAAATTATAGCCTATAATGGGCAGAAGGCCCTGGGCTATGCCGATAACGGGCATGAAGGCAAACATTTGAAAACGGACCATAAGGCCCATGACGGCAATGGGGATGTATCCAAAACCGCCCAAAATCCGGTTGGCCAGGATTATTGAAATGTTGGCCGAGATTTGCATCAAAAGGGCGGGCAGACCTACCCGGTAAATGTCCAGAATGATGCGGCCGTTGGGGATAAGATGCCGCAGCTTAATATCCAGGGAGCTTCTGCCGCTAATATAGTACCAGAGAAGGGCGGCGACCCCGATTATCTTTGCCAGTACCGTGGCTATGGCCGCCCCCCGGATGCCCAACCCCAGGACGAAGATAAAGATGGGATCCAAAGCGATATTGATGAGGGACGAGGAAATCATCACCCACATGGGTAAAAGGGCATTCCCCTCGGCCCGGACGATATGGTTGAGCATCATGATCATAAAAAGCATCACGGCTCCCTGGGCGATAATGGACATGTACTCCATGGTATAGGGCAGTATTTCGGGCGTAGCCCCAAAAAAGAGGAGCAGTTCCCGCAGGTAGAAGCGGCCCAGCAGAAAAGCGCCCAGGCCGAAGACCAGGGCCAAAAGCATGACCTGCCCGGCAGCCATGGCGGCCACTTCCGGTTTTTTGGCCCCCAGGGAGCGGGATATGAGGGAACCGGCGCCCACCCCGGTCCCGATGCCCAGGGCCCCCAGGAGCATTTGCACCGGGAATGATACCGACAGGGCGGCGATGGCTTCCCCCCCCAGGCGGCCTACGAAGTAGGTGTCCACAATGTTGTATGAGGCCATGACAGCCATGGCCAGGGTAGCCGGCAGGGAGAAACGGATCAATAGCCGCGTTATGTTTTCTTCGCCCATGTCGG
>SLHK01000072.1 GCA_007136165.1 Syntrophomonadaceae bacterium | reverse complement strand
GTCCCACAGAGGGACACCACCAGCAGAACTCCCAAAAACATGATAAAAAGCTTTTTCTTCATAACCTTCAACTCCTTGTAATAGATTCTTATAAGGTAAACGTTTTAAGGGTCGAAAATGTTACAAAAAAACCCGTAAAAATGAAAAAAAAGAGAAAAATATTTAAAAAATTTTTGCCCGGTCCTTCCGCCCCTATATGCATCAGGGGATTGGAAGGGAGATATACTTTAAATAGTAGAGACAGGGAGGCTGAAGGACAAATGAACCTGGGAGGAAGGGTTATAAAAACAGTCATTGCCGTAGCCCTGGCTGTTTTTATTGCTCAGCAGGCAGGCCTGGAGCGGGCTTCTTTTGCCGGCGTCATTGCCCTTATATCCGTCCAGCGTTCTCTTTTTTCCTCCATGAACCAGGCTGTAAAAAAAGTAGGCAGCGTCATCCTGGGCACCCTGGTGGGGGGGATTTTTGCTTTTGCCTTCGGCCAAACCCCCCTGGCTGTGGGGGCAGCAACCTTCTTTGCTATCCAGATGAGTTTAAAACTTCACCTGGAGGACAACATCGTTCTCATTACCATTACGGCCCTCAACCTGGTACTCTACCCTGCGGGGGATTTTTTGCCCAGTGCGGGAAACCAGCTGTTGGTGGCCCTCATCGGAGCCATCAGCGGTTTGTCTTTGAACCTTCTCTACAGCCCCTATCACAAAAAGGAAGTGGATGAGCTCCTTTTTGCTGCCGAGGAAGAATTAAGGCATTTGCTGTTAATCGTCCTTGAAGATATGCAGGGTCCCGATAAGTTTGACCGGGAGACCTTCCACCAGCGCCTTGCTATTTTAAAAGAAAAAATTGAGGATGGGCGCCGGTTGGCCAAACTGCTCCAGGAAGAACAGCGCTACCGCTTTGTGGAGGATACCCCCTCGGAACGCTACCGGAAAGCCTTTATCATTTTTGCGGACCAGGCGGAACGGGTGGAGGATTTATATAATCTAGCCGGCAAAATTATCTGCTGTGTGCCCCAGGTATTTCCCATCGTGCAAATCGGGAAGATTATTTCAGAAACGCAAAAAAGAGCCCTGTCAGGCAAACCTTACCCCCGCCAGCTCTTTGAGAGGTGCCTGGAAAAGAGAGAGAAGGAATTTGTGGCCGGACCCCTGCCGGCGGACCAGGAAGACTTTGTTAACCGGGCGGCTCTTCTCCACATCTTCAGCGAACTGAAGAAATATTACCGCAATACCCGCAAGCTCCCTCCCTTTTAGGGTCCTCTCCTCACTACTGCCTCTCCTCTTAAGCCATTTTTTCATTCCCTTTTTTAACCCCGGCATTTAAACACAAGATATTAAAAGAGCAAAAAGAGCATCATAAAAAGGACTCAAAAGCCCTCTGGCGAATACTTTTATAGCACTATTTATGATAGGGATGTTTGGACATGTTCAAATTAATAAGAGAAGATTATTTAGGATCCGGTTGAGCCGGCAGGAACCCCGGTATCTGGTTAGACAGCCTTCGACCTATTTCCCGGGAAATGATGCCCAAAAACCCTAAGATAGGAGGAGAAAAATGAAGCTGGTTACCTATAAAAAGCATGAACCCCGCCTGGGTTTTCTTTTAAATGAGTATATCGTGGACATGAACAGCGCCTGGGTGTTAACGGCGGGAAGGCGGCCCTTTCCCGGTGACATGGCCGGGTTTTTGGCGGAAGGGGAGGAAATACTGGAGGAGGCCCGGCAGCTTGAAGCCGAGGTTGCTCTTATGGGGGAAAGGATAAAAGAGCTTTCCGTCCCCTTAGCCCGGGCGGAGCTCCTGCCCCCCGTGCTGAATCCCGGAAAAATTCTCTGCATCGGTTTAAACTACGTGGACCATGCCAGGGAAGCCCGCCTGCCCATCCCGAAAGAGCCCATTGTATTCGGCAAATATGCCAATTCCGCTGTGGGCAGCGGCCACCCCATCCGCATCCCCCCCGTTACCAAGGAAGTGGACTACGAGGCGGAACTGGCAGTGGTTATTGGGAAGCGGGCCTACAGGGTCCCCAGGGAGAAAGCCCTGGAGTATGCGGCGGGCTACATGAATTTTAACGACGTCAGCGCCCGGGATCTGCAGCGGCTGGACGCCCAGTGGATGAAAGGCAAATTCCTGGACACCTTTGCCCCCATGGGGCCCTGGCTGGTTACCGCCGATGAGGTGGAAAACCCGGGAGACCTGGATATTGAGCTGCGGCTTAACGGCCGGGTAATGCAATCTTCCAGTACGAAAAACTTAATTTTCAGCGTCGATTACCTCATATCTTACCTGTCCCACCTCCTGACCCTGGAGCCCGGCGATGTGATTGCCACGGGGACGCCTTCAGGGGTGGGCTTTTCCCGGAAACCTCCCGTCTATTTGCAGCCCGGCCATGTTGTGGAGGTGGAAATTGAGGGCCTGGGAACCCTGAGGAGTCCCGTAGAAGCAGAAAAATAACGGCGAAAGAGGTGCTCTTATGTTAAAACAACCGCCCAGCATATTCAACGATGTCATCGGCCCTGTTATGAAGGGCCCTTCCAGTTCCCATACCGCCGGACCTACCCGCATAGGGAAGTTAGCCGGGCAGCTTCTTCAGGGAGAACTTAAAAAAGTCCGGGTAGAGTTTTCTGCCACGGGCTCCTTTGCCATGACCTACCGGGGTCAGGGCACGGACCGGGGCCTGGTGGGGGGGCTCCTGGGGTGGGACCCGGAGGATGAACGCATCTCCACCTCCCTGGAAGAAGCAGCCGCCAGGGGTATAGAAGTCGAATTTAACGTCACGGACTTTAAGGCGGACCATCCCAATACGGCGAAAATAACCCTGGCGGGGGAAGGGGAAGAAGTTAAGTTAACGGCCCTCTCCGTGGGGGGCGGTATGATTGAGATTATCGAAATTGATGGGTTTCCCCTGTCTATAAGCGGTGATTTTTATGAGATCCTCCTCTTTCTGCATCAGGACTGCAAAGAAGAAGCGGCTGCCCTGATGGAGGAGTATAGAGCTCTGGCGGGAGAAGGGGGATTTAGCCATTACTTCGCTGCCAAAGGGAGAGGATTGGTTAACATAAAGATGGCCACGCCCCTGTCCCCGGAAACCCTGGAGAAGGCAGCGAAAAGGGATGGGGTGGCCCGGGCCCTCATGCTTACCCCTGTTCTGCCCGTCCTTTCCCGGAAAAATTGTACCGTTCCCTTTGCCACGGCTGTGGAGATGCAGGCCTTTGCCCAGAGGGAAGGGTTGGACCTGTGGGAGGCGGCCCTGCGCTATGAGATGGAGAGGGGCCGCTGGACTGAAGATAAGGTATTTGAGAAGATGGGGGAAATCATCGGTTTCATGGAAGCCTCCGTTAAGGAGGGCCTGGAAAACAGGACCCGGCAGGGGAAAATCCTCAAACCCCAGGCCGGCATCTTCCAGGAGGCGGCCCGGGAGGGCAAACTTATTGGCACCGGGGTTATGAACACTGCCATGGCCTGGTCCATGGCGGTGCTGGAGGTCAACAGCTACCTGGGAGTGGTGGTGGCAGCCCCTACGGCGGGTGCCTGCGGGGTCCTGCCCGGGGCGGTCCTGGGAAGCGCGGCAGAGATGCAGGCCTCCAGGGAAGAGCAGGTAAAGGCCATGCTGGCGGCGGGGGGCATCGGCCTCCTCATCGCCAAACAGGCTACCTTTGCCGCCGAGGTCTGCGGCTGCCAGGCAGAATGCGGCGCAGGCTCCGCCATGGCAGCGGCGGGACTGGTCCAGCTGGCCGGAGGGACCCTGGAAGAAGGGGTTGCCGCCGCCTCCATCGCCCTGCAGAACCTCCTGGGCATGATCTGCGACCCGGTGGCGGAGCTGGTGGAAGTGCCCTGCCTGGGGAAAAACGTCGTGGCTGTAGCCAACGCCCTGTCCTCCGCCAATATGGCCCTGGCCGGGGTGGACCCGGTCATACCCCTGGACGAAGTCATTCAGGCCATGTACCAGGTGGGCACCATGCTGCCCCGGGAGCTCCGGTGCACCGGACTGGGAGGCGTGGCGGTGACGGGGACAGGCCGGGCCATCAAGAAGAGGCTCGACACCTCCCGCTGAAGATTGCCGGAACAGCACTAATAAAAGTGCCAGGCGCTTAGCGAACAAAAGCGCTACGCCAGGACGTATGCAGGATTAATTGACCATAAACTTCGAAAAGATTTTGATAAAACCAGGGCCGAGGAGGGATAAGAATGCGGTATGAGGGTACCGTTTACAGGCCTCCCAGCGAAGCGGGAAGCCTGATCATTCAGGCCACCGTGGGCTGCCCCCACAACAAGTGCACCTT
>SLHK01000091.1 GCA_007136165.1 Syntrophomonadaceae bacterium | reverse complement strand
GGGTCAAAAAGAGGCATATTTCAGGGATGCCGTACCGGAATTCAGGCGGGCTGCCGGCAGTACAGCCCTGGCCCTTTGCGGCGGCATCAGAACACCGCAAGTTATGCAAGAGATACTTGGTGAAGGGGTGGATTTTATTTCTCTTTCCAGGCCTCTTTTGGCCGAACCAGACCTGCCTAACCGTATTAGAGAAGGGGATTACGGAGGGTCCAGGTGTGCTTCGGCTGCATCCTTATGTGATTATTGCCGGGAAAAAGTGGCTAAAGGCTTTGTCAAGTGTATCAGGCGGTGAACTTAGCATACCGCCCCGGCGCCCCCGTGAAACCGAAGAAAGATTGTCCCCCGTAGCGGAAGTTTGATTTCAAAAGGAGGTCTTAACTGTTGGATGAGAACAGCATGCCCCTTAAGGGCGTAAAGGTGCTGGATATCGGCACCATGATGTCGGCCCCCTGGGCGGCGGCCTTTCTGGGAGACTTTGGCGCCGAGGTCATCAAGGTGGAACACCCTAAAAAGGCGGATAATGCCCGCCATTTTGGCGCGGCCAAAGACGGCAAAGGCATCTTCTGGAAGACCCTGTCCAGAAACAAGAAATGCATAACCTTAAACATCAATACACCGGAAGGGTCTGAAATATTTTTACAGTTAGTGGAGAGGCACGATGTCCTCATAGAAAATTTTCGCCCCGGCACCATGGAAAAGTGGGGCTTCGGCTGGGAACGCTTGAGCTCCATTAATCCGGGCCTTATCTGGCTCCGCTGCAGCGGTTTTGGCCAGGAAGGCCCCTATGCAAAAAAAGGCGGCTTTGGCACCGTGGCCGAGGCCATGAGCGGTTTTGCTTCCATAAACGGCTACCCCGACTCTCCCCCCACGGTTCCCCCCATAGCCCTGGCGGACGGCATAGCGGGCATGGCCGGCATGGGCACCATCCTCACCGCCCTCTATGAAAGAGATGCTCGGGGCAGCGGTAAGGGCCAGGTCATCGATATGACCCTCTATGAACCCATCATGCGCTTGATGGAAGTCCAGCTGGTGGAGTATGATGTCCTGAAAAAACTGCCCCAAAGGCTGGGGAGCCGCATCGCTTCCACCGCCCCCCGGAACATTTACCAGACGAAGGAGGGCAGCTGGCTGGCCCTTTCAGCCGGCAGCCAGTCGGTGGTGGAGAAACTTTTTAAGGCCATAGGCAGGGAAGACCTGATCGCCGACCCCCTCTTTGCCGATAGCGCCGGCCGGATAAAAAATGTGGAAAAACTGGACGAGATCGTGGGAGGCTGGATCAAGCAGCACACCCGGGAAGAGGCTTTGAGGATTATTACCGAAGCGGGGGCTGTGGCAGGACCTGTCTATGAGATGGACCAGGTTTTTAAGGATGAACATTTCCTGGCCAGGCCATCCTTTGCAGAAGTAGAAGATAAAGACTTCGGGGCCATGAGGCTGCCCGCTCCCCTGGCCAGGCTGTCCCGGACCCCCGGGAAGATCCGCTTTACGGGTAGGGACCGGGGAGAGGACAACAATGAAATCTACTGCGGCCTGCTGGGGATACCCGAGGAAGACCTGGCAGGCTTGCAGGAAAAAGGAATTATTTAGAGCCCATTCTCAAAAAGGCAGGTGAGTAAAATGCTGCGCACCCTTCTCTTTGCCCCGGGTAATGTGGAACGCCGGGTGGATAAAGCCCTGACCCTGGCTGCCGATGCCGTTGTCCTGGACCTGGAGGATGCCGTCCCCATAGCGGAGAAAAGCCGGGCCCGCTCCCTGGCCGTAAAAGCCCTGCAAAAACCCCGCACTTCCCTGGGGTATGTGCGGGTGAACGCCCTCAGTACCGGCATGACCATCGACGATTTGACGGCCGTTGTTTCCCCCGGGTTGGACGGTATCATGCTGACCAAAGTGGAAGAACCGGCAGACCTCTTGAAAGCGGACTGGTTCATGGGTTACCTGGAGGCGAAACTATCCATGGACCGGGGTTCCCTGGACCTGATACCGCTGATAGAGAATGCCCGGGGCCTGGAGCATGCTTTTGAGATTGCCGGGGCCGTTCCCCGGGTAAAGCGCCTCTGTTTTGGCGCCATTGATTACTCCGCAGACCTGGGAGTGAAGCTGACCGATGACGGGGCGGAAATCTTTTATGCCCGTTCCCGCCTGGTAAACGCCTCCCGGGCCGCCGGCCTGGAACCCCCCATAGATACCGTCTACCCCGATATCAGGAACCCGGAAGGCTTTAAAAGGGATGTCCAAAGGGGGGTCTCCCTGGGGTTTCAGGGCAAACTGGTGCTTCACCCGGACCAGGTTGGACCGGCCAACGAGATGTTCTCGCCCTCCCGGGAAGACATAGAGTATGCCCAAAGAATAGTAGAAGCCTTTGAAAAGGCGGAAGCCCGGGGCCATGCCGCCATAACCCTGGATGACGGCAAGTTCATAGACTATCCGGTAGTCCACGGCGCCCGCAGGGTTTTACGGCTGGCAGAGGAAATCGCCCGCAGGGATGGGCCATAAAAAGAGCCGGTAGCTGCAAAAAAATTAAAGGGGTGACCCTGATGCTGTCAGAGGCGTTGAGTGAATACATCTGTGGCTTAAAATACAGTGACCTGCCGGAAGACGCGGCAGCCATGGCCAAAGTGGCCGTACTGGACTGGCTGGGGTCCGTCCTGGGCGGTTCCCTGGAGGAGCCGGCCCGCATGACGGCCGCCGTCGTGCGGGAGGAGGGGGGAGACCCCCAGGCCACCGCCATCGGCTTCGATGAAAAGACCTCCGTCACCCGGGCGGCCCTGGTAAACGGCGTATCCTGCCACATACTGGAGCTGGATGACCTGCATAAAAGCTCCATCATGCACCCCGCCGCCCCCATCATTTCAGCCGCCGCCGCCATGGCGGAAAGCAGGGGTTTAAGCGGCAAGGAATTTATCACCGGCGTGGTGGCCGGTTACGAGGTGGGTATCCGCATCGCAGAGGCCATTACCCCTTCCCACTACCACTACTGGCATACCACCGGAACCTGCGGCACCTTCGGCGCTGCCGCCGCCGCCGCCAATATAGCGGGCCTGGGAAAGGAAGAGACGGTCAATGCCCTGGGCAATGCCGGCTCCCAGGCGGCGGGGTTGTGGGAATTTTTGCGGGACGGGGCCATGACCAAACACCTGCATCCCGGGAAAGCAGCCATGAACGGTATCCTGGCGGTCCTGCTGGCCCGCCGGGGGTTCACCGGCGCCAAAAGGATCCTGGAAGGCGAGAAAGGCTACTTCAGGGCCGCCGCTGCAACTGCTTATCCCGAGAAAGCCACCCGGGGGCTGGGCGTGGAATACCGCATCCTGGGGAACAGCTACAAGATCTACCCCTCCTGCCGCCATACCCACGGGGCTGTGGACCTGGCCCTTAAGCTGGCGGAGGAGGGCCTTAAGCCCGACAGCATTGAAAAGATAACAGTTTGGACCTACGGTATAGCCCGGGACCTGGTGCAAAACCCTGACCCCACCACCCCCTTCGAAGCCAAGTTCAGCCTGCCCTTCTGCGTGGCCGGCGCCCTCATCCATAAAAGACTGGTGCTGGACAGTTTTACCGCCGGGGAGCTGAAAAACCCGGACATCCGGCAGCTGATGTCCCGGTGCACCGTGGAGGAAGACCCGGAAATCGATGCCCTCTACCCGGCCAAATGGCCCTGCCGCCTGGAGGTAACCTTAAAGGACGGCCGCCTCCTTAAGGAGAAGTCCGAATACCCAAAAGGAGACCCGGAAAACCCCGCCTCTTTGGAAGAGCTGAAGCAAAAATTCAAGATGCTGGCCTCCCGGCGCTGGGACCAAGACCGGGTGGATAGGGCGGGAAAAAGAGTGGATGAACTGGAAAAGGTTGAAGATATCAGCATTTTATTCTCGGTTTAAAGCCGTTAAACTGCATGGGAATCATAATTTAATCTTCTTAATATCAGGAGAGAACCGGGGAGGTTTTAGAGGATGGCTAATTTAATTCCCATCCATATCATGGGCAAAAAATATATGGTTCCGGAAGGCCTCACAATTCTCACAGCCCTGGAACATTCCGGTTACAAACTTATCCGGGGCTGCGGCTGCAGGGGCGGGTTCTGCGGTGCTTGCGCCACCGTCTACCGGGTCCCGGCGGACCACCGGATCAAGGTGGGCCTGGCCTGTCAGACTCAGATTGAAGAGGACATGGTCCTGGTCATCCTGCCCAGTTTTCCTGCACATAAAGCCCTGTACGACCTGGAAACCATAGAAGACCCCGTGGCCATGCTCCGGGAGGCCTATCCCGAAATATTCCGCTGCCTGGG
>SLHK01000202.1 GCA_007136165.1 Syntrophomonadaceae bacterium | reverse complement strand
CCTCATTCTCCGGATGAGGGCAAAAAACCCGCAAAAATTTCGGTAATCATATTAAACATCCATTCAATCATCTTTAAACATTTTAAACTTTTTCCGGTTGCTGCTAACCTGCTGCCGGCGCTTAAAGTTCTTGTAGATGTCATCGCCGAAGAAAAGCAGAAAGTTGGCCAGGGATACCAGTGCGGCCACCTTAGATGCCGGCGGGGCCGTAATTACGGTATAGCCGATAAAGAACCAGTAAAACCAGGCCAGGTACTTCACTTTTATGGGGACCAGCAGAAAAAGGAGAATCTCAAAATTCGGGTACAGGTAGGCAAAAGCCAGGAAAAGAGACATATTCAGGTAAACGGCTGTGGTCCCGCCGCCGGCGATAAAGGCCCCTGCCGTAGTTCCCAGCATGCCGATGAGATAGTAGAGGTTAAACTTGAAAGCCCCCCACTCCTGTTCCAGGGCCGTACCCACCATATAGTAAAAATAAAGGACAAAGATTACAAAGAAGATACTGGTGGTTGGCGGAATGAAGATGTAGCTTATCAGCCGCCAGACTTCGCCTTGCAAGACCAGGGCCGGCCTCAGTTCCAGAAGGGGGATGACGCTACCGGTATCGTCTATGAGGATGAGAATGAAGATAACTGCGTTGAGAAAGACGATATAATAGATCAAATTTTTGATGGCCATGTGGGGAAACTTTCGCTCCAGCTTATTTATCCATTTCATGGACAGGCCTCCTTGTTCTGCTCGCTCAAAAACATCCCTTTTATCTTAACATACCGGGAGAGACTTTAACAAGTTAATCATAGGTGAAGGGCAGGGGACTACCTTACCCTTCATTTTTTTTGTTGTATTATTCTATGAAAAAAATATCTATGAATTCGGCATATATGCGTTTTTAGGCGCATAGATTGAAAGATTTATGAGTAAAATACTCCATGAAAACTTTTTTGCGCCATTTTTGGCAAAAAAATATAGGAGGTTTCAAACATTGAAGAGAGATTTTGATGAAATTATCCAACAAAGGAGGGGTGCGGAATCCTTTGAAAAAAGAAGTTCCGACGAAGAAGAAAGTATGGTTACCATGGAGCAGATTAGAATTATTACCGAGCTTTTGGAGAAGGCTCCCCGATCCACCGTCATCAACTTCGGCGCAACAGAGGAGTTGGTCAGTGTAGTTGAAAAGGCGGCTGTCATCATGAATCAGATGCATGAGATGGCTTTCGGGAAAAACCAACGGGAAGACAAACTGGAGGAGATGCTCCTTAAGGTCTTCAGAGAGATTAACGCCAAGGTAAATGATATCTCCGAGAGGTTGTCCCGCTTTGAAGAAATGGCTTCCGGCCCGGCCAAAAAGGAGAAGAAAAAACTCATCAACCTGCCGGACAAGAAAATGCGGGAAGAACAAAAGGCTGAGGATGAAAAGACTGCAGAACCCCCCTCCCAAAGAGAGGATGAGGGAAAAACCGTCTCCGCCGGAGAAACTGTGAATGTGGAAAACGAGGAAGACGGCGGCAAAGTCGTCATAAAAGGTTTTACTTTTGAAGGCATTCCCTACACAGTTTCCGATAAGGGCGTGGCAGCCTTTGCCTGGAAAAAAGCCGGAGACCAGGAAGAGGCCTTGAAGAAAGCCCTCATCCAGTTGAACCGCCAGGGGGTGGATACCTCCAATACTTTTGCCCTTAAAGAGGCGGGTTTTGAAACTATTTACACGAAATTCCGTAACCTGAACCTGGCCAACAAGGATTGGCGGCAGTGGATATCTTCCTGGCGCCAGGAGGCGGAAGCAAAATAACGGGCCTTGCCAATAAAAGATGATGTCTGGAAATAGACAACTGAAAATATGCGAAAACCGGAGGGCGGGGTTTGCTCTCCGGTTTTTTTATAGAGCCTGTTGTCCTGGCCCTGCATGAAAAAGGCCAGCGGCTGGGAGACCTGGCGGGCCGGACCCAGGTCATCGAAGTTGCCGAATACAAATCATAAAGGCCCTTGGATTTAACCCCTGTGGGGGTTTTCCCCTGCAGGCTACAGCAGGTTGCCGGCAGGGGACCGGGAAGGCGGGCTATGCGTGAAAGTCGAACTCCCGGCCCAACCCCAATTCTCTGGCTTTTTTCAGGACATGGATTCCCACGGCCATATCCTGGACGGAGAGGCCTACTGTTTTAAAAAGGGTGATCTCCGCCTCATTCTCGCGGCCCTTTTTTGTACCCCCGCCAATTTCCCCCAGTTCGCCGTAGATGTCCTCTTTCCTGAAGAGGCTTTTCTTTATAGGAATGATTAAGTCTCCGGTCTCGCTTAAAACAGCCTCCAGAGAATCCACCACTACTTTGTCCGCCTTGCTTAAGACATCCTCGCCAATTTCCTGCATTTCCGGGGTAAAAGAACCCACAGCGTTGATATGGGCCCCCGGTTTTATTTTATTTCCCGGGAAAACGGGTTTTTTCGAGGTGGTGGCACAGCAGATGATATCGGCCCCTGCCACGGCTTCCACCGCTGATGATGCAGGGGTAAAGGCAAGGCCGGGTTTCCCAAGGTATTCCTGCATATCTTCGATATAGGCCCTGGTCCTATGGGGGCTGACGTCATAGACCCTGACTTCCCGGATATCCCTCTCGCATAAAAGGCTTTCCAGCTGGGTCCTGGACTGAATTCCGGCGCCGATTATGGCTGCTATGGCCGCATCCCTTCGGGCCAGGTGCCTGGTGGCCGCTCCCGATGCCGCTCCCGTGCGCAGGGCCGTCAGCCAGCCTCCTTCCATGGCCGCGGCGGGCTGCCCTGTCTCGGGGTCATTCAAGACCACCAGGGAGGAAATGGTGGGGATTTCCAGGGAGATGTTTTGGGGAAATACGGAGACTATTTTTACCCCCAGGGCCCCCAGGTCAGGGATAAAGCCCGGCATATAAAGGGCCACCGCCTCTTTTTCCGCCACTTCCACCTGGGTGCGGATGGGTACGGCGGCCCTGCCTGTGGAGAAGGCAGTAAAAGCCTTTTCTACGATATCGATGGCTTCCGGCATGGTGATGGCTTTTTGCAGGTCCTTCTTGGTGAGCAACAGCATACTAACAGCTCCTTCCTGTTAATTTTCCTCCGGCTCCAAAAGCCGGGGATTGTCGTTTCCAGGGGAGTTTACCAGGGTAGACACCCGGTGCATGGCCATCTGCCCTTCCGGGTAGGGTTTAAGGAGTTCCTTCAGAAGGTCTGTATCGGGGGTGTGGGGGTCAAGCCAGAGGCCCTCAGCCTCCCGGGGCAGGATAACGGGCATCCGGTGGTGTATCCGGGCTACCAGGGCGTTGGCCGGGGTGGTGATAATGGCACAGGTGGCCGCGGTCTCTCCCTCCGGCGTTTTCCAGGAGGACCACAGGCCGGCAAAGGCAAAGAGCTCCCAGTTTGACAGGCCGATGCGGAAGGGCACCTTCTTCTTGCCCGCTTTTTTCCATTCAAAGAAGCCGCTGGCGGGGAGCAGGCAGCGCCGCCGTTTAAAGCTTTCCTTAAAACTGGGCTTTACGTCCACCGTTTCTGCCCGGGCATTGATTAAACCGCTGCCCAGAGCCCGGTCCCTGGCCCAGTATGGCTTAAGGCCCCACTTGAACCGGACCAGTCTCCGGCCTTCGTCTTCAATAACAGCGGGAACCTCCTGGGTGGGAGCGATGTTGTAGCGGGAGGTAAGCCACTCCGCCACATCTTTCACATTAAACCTTTCCTTCATGTTCCGGGCATCAGCCAGATAGTAGCGGCCGCACATTTCACATCCCTCCTAGACGACCCGGATGGCGAACATGGAGCAGGTGGGGCTGCAGTACCCGCACAAGAGACACTTTTCATGGTCTACGCGGGCCGTGCCATCCTGAAGAAAGAGGGCCTCGTTATGGCAGGCTTCGACGCATTCTCCACAGCCCTTACACATCTTTTCAAACACAAACAGCCTTTTTTCCTTTATGGTTATCTCTGCATTCTCCATTCCCGTCTTCAGGCCAAAGATGCTAAGGTCCTGGAGCAGCTCTTCCACGGAGATGACGCCAATGGCCAGGGATGATACCCCCGGGATTTTCCGGGCCCAGTCGATGGCTTCTCCGGGGTTGGCCAGCAGGTTCCCTCCGCCCAGGGCTTTCATGGCGTACACGCCCTTCCCCATAAGGGCGGCCTTGTGGATGGCCCTGACCATGTCTTCTGCGGAACCTTTTACCACTCCCAATCCCTTTATGTTGACCAGGGGGAAAATGATATCGATATCTTCTACTTCCGCCGCGCTTTCCACGACTTCTACATCGTGGGTGGCAATGCCCACGGCCTT
>SLHK01000017.1 GCA_007136165.1 Syntrophomonadaceae bacterium | reverse complement strand
CGGAGAGGACCTCGTTGGGCCGGACGGAACCCCGGGGGCCTGCCGTCAGGGTCAGGGCCAGGTACCATCCCTGCCCACTATTTTCCCCCTGCTCCACCCCCTGCCCACCATTTTCCCCTGGCCCCCGGTCTTCCACCAGGTGAATTCTCTTTATATAGGGTTTGATATCTCTCTCTTGAGGCCCCTTCTTTGTCTTGCGCCGGACGGGGACCGTGGGGGCCTCTTTGATCTTTTCCAGGGCTGCTGCCACTGCTTCCCGGGCGGTACCCGGGAGTTCAATCCGGTACTGAAAGGTATTTACCAGGGCCATGAGGGAATCCCCTTTTTCCGGAACTTCCCGGGCCTTAAGCGCCTTCAGGCCCGGCGGCATTTGCCGGTTTAAAACTTCCAGCAGTTTTTCCGTCTCCATGGGGGCCGTCAGGTACACATCCAGGTACTCCCCCCATGCCGCCGTACCCACCGGCAGGGGGGCCGCAAAGGCCAGCCGCGGCTGGGGGTTGAACCCCTGGCTGTAGGCCAGGGGCAGCCGCCCCCGGCGCATGGCCCTTAAAAAGACCCGGACCATATCCAGGTGGGAAAGAAACCTGCAGGGTCCTTCCCGGCTGTATTTAAGCCTCACACGCACGGCTTGTCCCCCTCCCCGCCGCCCCCGGGGACGGCCACACCACAGCCCAGGCACCTGCCCTGGCGGCAGTCGGGGCTGGGTTCCCCCCGGAGGGCTTTCTGATATTCCCTGAGCAAATATTTCTTGCTGACCCCGCTTTCCAGGTGGTCCCAGGGCAGGGGAACCTCGGGATCCAGCTCCCGGGTGTAAGCTTCGGGGTCAACCCCCGCCTTACGGAAGGCCTCTTCCCACAAATGGGGCCTGAAGAGTTCCGTCCAGCCGTCGAAGCGGCAACCCAGACGTAAGGCCTCCATCAGGACGGGGGCCAGGCGGCGGTCTCCCCGGGAAAATACCCCCTCCAAAAAGCTGCTTTCCGGGTCGTGCCAGGTATACTTGATCCCGGGGCCCCGCAGCCGCTCCCGGAGGAACTGCTGGCGCTCCTTCATTTCTTCCCGGCTGATGTGCCGGGACCACTGGAAGGGGGTGTGGGGCTTGGGCACAAAGGTGGAGGTGTTTACGTTTAATTTAATTTTTTTGCCTGCCGCCTGCCTGCCCCGCCGCAAAATTTTTTCACACAGGTCTACAATCCCCTGCAGGTCCTCTTCCCCTTCCGTGGGCAGCCCCAGCATGAAGTAAAGTTTTACAGTGCGCCAGCCTTCATGAAAAGCTTTCTCTATAGTCTCTAAAATGTCCTCCTCTCTTATATTTTTGTTGATGACATCCCGGAGGCGTTGGGTTCCCGCCTCCGGGGCAAAGGTAAGCCCGCTTTTCCGAACCTGCTGCACTTCCCGGGCCAGCTGCAGGGAAAAACTGTCCAGGCGCAGGGAAGGCAGGGACAAATTCACGCCCCTGTCCTTAAGGTCCCGGGATAAATCTTTAACCAGGTCCAGGATGCGGGGGTAATCGCTGGAGCTTAATGAGGTAAGGGAAACCTCCTCGTAGCCGCTGCTCCCCATAAGGCTTTGGGCCAGTTCCCGCAGGCGTTCCACTGACCGCTCCCGCACAGGCCGGTAAATCATCCCCGCCTGGCAGAAGCGGCACCCCCGGGTGCAGCCCCGAAAAAGTTCCAGCATAATCCGGTCATGGACTATATCCATATAGGGAACGATGAAGGCATCGGGGTAAGCGGCCGTATCCAGGTCTTTCACGTAATTCTTGGCAACCCGGGGCGGGGCTTCGGGCTTCGAAGGGGTTGTCCCCAAATAAACGCCGCCGGTGTCGTAACGCTCCTCATAAAAGGAAGGCACATAGCAGCCCTTAAGGGACGCCGCCCTCCTCAGGAAGGCTTCCCGGCCCCCCTCCTCCCGGTGGCTCCGGCCGTGCTCCCGGTATAGTTCCAGGATGGGGAGCAGAGCCTCCTCCCCATCCCCCAGGAGGAACAAATCGAAGAAGGGGGCTATGGGTTCCGGGTTGAAAGCCCCGGGGCCGCCGGCTATAATAAGGGGGTCTCCCGCCCCCCTTTCCCCGGCCGGCAGGGGAATGCCCGACAGGTCCAGCATGTTCAGGATGTTAGTATAGCTCAATTCGTACTGAAGGGTAAACCCTATTATATCAAATTCCGCCGCCGGAATCTTGTTTTCCAGAGAGAAGAGAGGCAGGCCCTCCTGGCGCAGGAGCCCCTCCATATCCGTCCAGGGGGCATAAACCCTCTCCGCCAGCATGTCCTGCTGCCCGTTGATGATATGGTAGAGGATTTTTAAGCCCAGGTGAGACATGCCCACCTCGTAGACGTCGGGGAAAGCCAGGAGTACCCTGACATCCGCGCCGGCATGGTCTTTGACTACGGAATTCCATTCATTTCCCAGGTAACGGGGAGGCTTGGCCACCCTGGGCAGCAGCCTGTCCACGGTCTTTTCAATTGACGGCAAGTCGTTGCCCTCCCTTTACCCTTAGTGTCACCAGAAAAGAGCCATAAATTGCAAAAATCTAAATATGTTCTCCTCCCCCTTATTTTAACAATTTTTTTATGCGCAGGTAAATCCCTTCTTGCAAAACTTTTTCAATTATTTCCGTTTCCGAAACCTCCCCCAGGACCCGCATGGACCTGTCCAGTACCAAAATCAGGTGATATTTCCTGGGGCTGAAGAGGTGCAGGATCTCTTTCAGGGAGGCATCCTCCACCGCCACTATGTAGGCAGCAGGGAGGGCGCCCTTCTCCTCCATGTCTTCCCGCTTTCTCACCAGATAGCGGACAAACTGGTACATAAAGTTCTTGTTCTCCTTGTGGACGGCATAGAGAAGGAAAAGGCCGGCAAATATGAGGCTTATGTCACGGTAGTCCAGGAACAGGAGAACCCCCCCCGCCAGAAGCAGGGCCAGGGCCAGGGCCCGGGACAGCTTCAGGGAAAAGGCTGTGGCTTTTTGAAAGCCTAAACTGGGGGCCAGGCCGGCCCTCAGGATGCGGCCGCCGTCCAGGGGCAGGGCCGGCAGCAGGTTGAAAAAACCCAGTATAAGATTTAGCCTGACAAAAAAAAGAAGGCCTTCCGAGACCCACACCTGGTTCATGTAAAGGGCCAGGGCGCCTCCCGCCAGAACGAAGTTAAAGAGGGGGCCTGCCAGGGCCACATGTTTCTCTGCCTGGGGATCCAGCTCCAGGGCTTCCTCCAGCCGGGCCACCCCTCCGAAGGGATAAAGCTCAATCTCCATGACCTGTAAGCCCAGGCCCCGGGCCACCAGGGCATGGGCTCCTTCATGCAGGGAGACAATGGTAAAGAGGATCAAGGCCTCCCTTAAAAACCCCCCCAGAGCCGCCCCTCCCAGGAGAAGCAGAAAAAAGGGGTTCAGAAGTAGGGGTATGCCCCCGATATTTATAACCCGCACAATAGTCCCCTTCCTTTAGTTCAAGGGCAGCATGCTCCCCGGGTTCACCGGCCTGTCGTCAACCCAGACCTCGAAATGCAGGTATGGTTCCTCACCTTCCGCCTGGGCCACCAGGGCCAATTCCTGGCCGGTATCCACCCGATCTCCCGCTGTAACCTTTAGGTCGGCCAGGCCGCCGTAAAAGGTTTTCAAGCCGTTGTCATGTTCCAGGATTACGGAGTTGCCGTAGTGGGGGTCCGCCCCCGCCTGCAGCACCGTCCCTTCCAGGGCGGCAAACACGGGGGAACCGGCGGGAGCCAGAAAATCAATACCATAGTGCATCTCCGTTCCCCGCACCGGGTGCTCCCTCATGCCGTAGCCGCTTAAAACACTGATAGTGGTAACGGGCAGGGCAAAACCCTCCCCTGTATCCACCGGAAGCCCCTCATCCCTGGTTGGCGTCTCACCCCGCCAGGAATTGATGACCTCCAAGGCCCTTCCCGGATAAGACGCCACGTCCATGTTCCAGGTTACCACCCCGTAGAGCCCGTCCCCCACGCTGTTTATGGCAGGGAGATTGATGATATTTACCAGGAGGACGATAACAATCACCGTCAGGCACGCCAGCACCTTAGGAAAAAGCTGCTGGTGCATCTCCTTGAAGACGGTGAAGGGGTAGCCTTCCAGAAGAGGTTTCCTCTTATCGGGGACCGTTTCTACGGCCCAGGGATCCTCTCCTTCCTTCTGCATAAGCCCTGACAGCCGCTCTCTCAGGCTGGACCTGGGTACAACTTTGCGGTTCCTTCTTTTCATAATCCCACCCCCAAGGTTTGTCCTTTGCTCATGTATATTTTCAAAAAGGAGTATTTATGCACAAAAAAGAAGCCT
>SLHK01000170.1 GCA_007136165.1 Syntrophomonadaceae bacterium | reverse complement strand
CGGCGGGAGCCGAAAAAGCGGGTCATGAAGGGCAGGGTGCCGTGCCGGTGGGTTATCAGGACGGAACTCTCCGCCTGCTCCACCACTTTGTCCGGGATGGTGCGGGAAAACATTCGGGAAAAAATCCCCACCCGGGAGCCACCGACGATTATCAGGTTGTGAAACTTGCTTTCCTCCAGGATACCGGCGGTGAAGTTCTCCCGGGTTTTTATAATTCTTCGGGCCTTAAGCCGGTACCTGTCGGAAAAGTCCTCCAAAATCTGCCGGCCCTTATCCATTTCTTCCTTGGTCTTAACCAGGTGGAGCAGGGTAACGGCGGCTCCCCAGGTATTCTGGAGGGCGGCGGCGATTTGTGCTCCCAGATGGCTCTCCGGGCCCCCGGCCGTGGATAAAAGGACTTTTCTGTCTTGAAGGCCCCGGTTTCGAAAAACGGCCACATCGGCAGGAGCCTGACTGGCAACTTTGTCCAGGATGCTCCCCATAACGGCTCCGGGGGTTTGGGGGGGCTTGTTCCAGCCCATGATGACCATATTGGCACCCCGGGTCCGGGCTTCATGCAGGATGGTCTCTTGAACCCATTGAGAAAGAACGGTAGCGGGGGTTACGGTAATGCCCAACTCCATGGTATGCCGGCAGTATTCTTTCAAGAGTTGGTTATGCTCATCTAAGAGGGTGTCCACTTCCCGGGAGCTTAACTGGGACATTTCCTGACGGGAGCGCAGCAGTATATTTAAGGCGATGGCTTCGCCTCTGTAGTGACGGGCTACGGCAGCCCCCAGGGTAATAAGTTCTCTTGCTGCCTGGGGCTTGTCTATGGGAATCAACACGCGATATTTTTTAGCCATGTCTTTTCCTTTCCCCATACATCTTCATGGGTTATATATTCGCGCACAAGCCCTGTGTTCCTCCCCAAGTTGGAGTTGATTGTTTATTTTGGGTTTTTTTCTTGGACAGGAAGAATAATCTATACTGGGGACTATAATCACAGCCCCTTATAAAGGTTTAAGCAAGCAGTTCATGGGTTAAGTTCTCGAAACACGCATTATTCTTATGGGTGAGGAGCCAGGCAGCCGGGCTAAAATGGAAGGGAGGCCTTTCGATGCCGGAAACAAATCTATTATACATAACCCTCTACAGCGGGCTGGCCGGGGTCCTGGGTACCGGTGGCGGCGGGCTCCTTGCTTACTACTGGTCCCGGCCCAGCCGCAAAAATTTTAGTATGGTCCTGGGCTTTGCTGCGGGGATAATGCTGGTAATTATCTTTATGGAGCTGATTCCCGAATCCCTGGAACTGGTGAGCAGCCCCCTGCTTATCATAGGCCTTGTTTTGGGCATCGGCGTTTTTCTTCAGCTTGACCTTCTCCTGCCCCATTACCATCCTGCCACCGGGGAAGACGGCCGGCATACCCGGTATTTGAACAAGGGATACCTGATTGCCAGTGGAATCGCCCTCCACAACCTGCCCGAGGGGTTGGCCATCGGTGCCGGCTTTGCCGCATCTCCCAGCCTGGGGTTCGGTTTGGCTTTAATTATCGCCATCCACAACGTCCCCGAGGGTTTAGCGCTGGCCATGCCCTTTAATGCGGCAGGCCGCCGGGGCACGGGCCTTTGGATATCCGTGGTCACCGGCCTTGCCATGGGATTGGGAGGGTTTATCGGAGGCCTGGTAGGCAATGTGTCCCCTTTGCTGTTGGGGATTTCTCTGGCCTTTGCCGCCGGGGCCATGCTTTATATAGTATGCGATGAGCTGATCCCCGATGCTTACGATACCTCACCCGATCATTCCCCCATCATCGGTATTGTTGCCGGAGTTGTCCTGGGTTTGATCTTTGTGAGCTTTTAAAGCAGTTTTTTGTGTTAAAGGTTATCCCTCCGTCCTTTCCCGGTTATAATTTCCCCTTCCCGGGAATATTTTTTACAGAAAGAAGCCGGAAGGAGAACAATATGCCCGGGTTTGTGTTTTGGTTAACCCAAAAAGTTAAAAGGAAGGCCCTGTGGGTTGTCGTTTTGTCCCTGGTGCTGCTTCTGGCCCTGTCGGCGGCGGTTGTGTTTTCCCCCCGGGTAAAACCCGCTGCTCAGGTTTTGCCCCTGGCCGGGCGGGTCATCGCCGTGGATCCGGGCCACGGGGGCTATGATCCGGGAGGCGAGGGGGAAGGGGTCCTGGAAAAGGATGTGACCCTGGAAATTTCCCTGTGGCTGCGGGATATGCTGGTGGAGGCCGGGGCCAGGGTCATACTGACCCGGGAACAGGATCAGGACCTGCTGGTGGTACCCACGGGCCCCAAAAAAAAGCAGGACCTGGAAAACCGCTTGAAGATTATTACCGAAGCTCAGGCTGAAGTGGTGGTCAGCATCCATGCCAATTCCATTGCTTCACCCCGCTGGTATGGAGCCCAGACCTTTTATCAGAATGAATGTGAGGATAGCAGAAATCTGGCTGTCTTAATCCAGGAGGAAATCATCCGGGTTCTTAAGAATACAGACCGGAAGGCAGGTCTCGGAAAAGGGAATTATTTTATGCTGGAGAACTCTCCTGTCCCCGCCGCCATCGTGGAGGTGGGCTTCCTCTCCAACCCCCTGGAAAGAGGGCTCCTGACGGAGCCCACATACCAGAAAAAGATGGCCTGGTGCATATACGTGGGGCTCATCCGCTACTTCCACTAAACGCAAAGGGGTAGTTACAGGGACACCATACTTAATTTCATATTATGAAATTAAGTATGGTGTCCCCTTAATTGTTCCCCCCTTTTTTTTGCCCTTGAAAAAGGGGGTGGTGTGGTGTATAATAAAAAAAAATAGCAAGTCTGCTAGGGGTGCCTGTGAGGCTGAGATACGGCATGTGTCGTGACCCTTAGGACCTGAACTGGGTAATACCAGCGTAGGAAAGCAGATTAGAAGTAATCCGCAGACCTGCTGCGGATTTTTCTTATGGCAGGCTTTGCTGACAAGGAGGTTTTTTATCAATGAAACTGGACACGCGAGTTTTAACCCACGTGGCCCTGGCGGTGGCCCTGTCCGCCGTCCTTTCTCTGATAGTCCTGTGGCGGTTCCCCCAGGGGGGCATGGTGACCCTGGGCAGTATGATTCCCATCTTCGCGGTGGCCATTCACTACGGCCCCGCCGTGGGCATTTTGGCCGGGGTGCTCCTGGGCCTAATTACCATGATCCTGGACCCCTTTTTCGTCCACCCCCTCCAGGTGTTTTTGGACTATATCTTCGCCTTTGGGGCTCTGGGCTTTGCCGGTTTTGTCCGGGGAAACAAAGTTCTGGCCACCCTGGTGGGCGGTTTTGGCCGTTTTACCGGCCACTTGCTGGCGGGAGTTGTCTTCTTTGCCGAATTTGCCCCTGAGGGGATGAATCCCTGGGTCTATTCCGCCATTTTTAACGGTACTTACCTGGGTATTGAGACAGGGATAGCCGTCATCATCATCATGTTCCTGCCAATTCATCGTATCTTTGCCGGCCGGGGTGAGCACTATGGCAGTGGCTGATATCACCGTCGTACCCTGGTATCCCGTGGAGGGAGAGAACAAAGGCTATTATCTTGTAGATGAGGCCATAGAAGTCATCAAAGTATCGGGATTGCAATATGAGGTGGGGGCCATGAGCACCACGGTGGAGGGCCCTGTGGAAGAAATTTTGGCCCTGGTGCCGGCTGTTCAGGACAGGGTATTTACCCTGGGTGGGGAACGGGTCCTGACTACCCTGAGAATCGATGCGAAAAAGGCAGGGCCCTTAAGCATGGAGAGCAAGTACGGCAAACATCGTTGAAGGGGAAAATGATAATTCATCTTTAAGAAGACATGTAAAAGGGGAGGAGCTTCGGGCTCCTCTTTTTTTGTCCTGCCGCTTCAAGGCCCGTACAGGGGTGCAGCCTGGAGCCACCCTTTGACTTTGCCAAAGAGAATTAAATCGTCTATTCTTTCCACTTCCTGGTGCAGCAGTTTTTTAATCCATTTTCTCAAGCGATTATTGGATGAGAATTTTTTAAAGCCCTGTACGTGAATGGAGCCGGCCCCCTGCATGCCCATGAAAATCATCCTGTAGATATGGGAATCCTGCTGAAAATCTTTGTTATTCAAGGTAATGGTAACATCAGCCGGCCGCTTGGGCATGTTGATGCCAAAATGGGTCAACTCTTTTTCTATTTCTTTAACCTGGCTCTTTAAAATACCGATGCCCTTTTGGATAATCACCAGAAGGTCGACGTCATGCACCATGGTGGACATAATCTCGGTGAAGTGCAGGGTGTCATACCGGTAGGTCAGCAGATCCCACAGGCACCCGGCTTCGCCGCAGTGAATGCTTTCTTTTG
>SLHK01000092.1 GCA_007136165.1 Syntrophomonadaceae bacterium | reverse complement strand
TGGTCCTGGCAAAACCCCTGACCTTCATGAACCGCTCCGGTGTGGCTGTAGCCGGCCTCGCCGCTATGTTCAAGGTGCCTCCCGAAAGGATTCTGGTCATTCACGACGACCTGGATCTGCCTCCGGGAAAGTTAAGGTTAAAAGCCCGGGGAGGCAGTGGAGGCCATAAAGGCATAGAATCCATCAATTTTCATTTGCAGGCTGAAAATTTTAACCGCCTGCGCATAGGAATCGGCCGCCCCCCCCAGTTTAATACCGGAAACCCGGCGGCCGACCACGTGCTGGCACCATTTTCCCCCGAAGAAGAAGAGGTTATGGCTAAGGCTCTGCCCCGGGCCGAGGACGCCGCCCTCCACTTTATTCGTTTCGGAGTCCTTGATGCCATGAACCGGTTTAATTAGATGTATATCCTTAACTTAAGTTTCACATACTAAATGAATAGAATCCTGAATAAGGAGGGTTACGGTGGCCATTGTCCTGGCCGGTTTGCTGGCTGCCCTCTTTTCTTTTTTGGCCAACAGCCTGGCTTTGAAGAGCTACGGCCCCATGGCTGCGGTGGGGGCCATTCCCCTGCTGGAAGAAGTGGCCAAAACCGTACCGGCCTTCCTTTTGGGGGCGCCTATCTTGATGACTCACGGGGTTTTTGGCCTTATTGAGGCATGGCATGATTTTTACAGCCGCCGGGGCCGGGCCGGTATTTCCCCCCTGCTGTCAGTTGCCGGGCATCTGGCCTTTGGCGGCCTGACCCAGTTTTTCTACAGTTTCACCGGGGTCCTGGGTTACGGCATTGCAGCGGCTGCCGCCGCTCACTGCCTCTGGAACCTGGGCATTCCCCTAATAATTCCCCGGGGAGGGAATCAGGACAGTTGAAATGTGAAATTTGCCGGAGAAAGTTTCCTCATTTTAAGCCCGACGCAGGCCGGGGGGGAACTGCAGGAACATTGACTGAGGGTTCCCAGGAGGGTATAATAAAGGAAGATTCACCTGTTTCCGGGGTGTTTGCCAACCTGTGCCCCCAATGCAGGGAGGAAGCCTGGGAAGCAGAGACCCTTACCCCGTCGGCCTATCCTTACCGGCACTAAGGGTTTTTGCAGTCCCGAAAATTTAAACCCGCCATAAGCCTTGGACTGTATTTTATCAGGGCTTTTTTTCCATGTTGAGGAGGATGTTAATTGCGATTCTTGCTGCCTGAAATCAGTGAAATTCCCCAGGTGAAAGAGGTTTTAACTTCCCGGGAAAACTGCCTTTTGACGGGGTTGGAAGGTTCCTTGAAACACCTGGTTATGGCGTCCCTCTACACCAGGTCCACAGGTTCGTGCATAGTGATAACGGCAGACAATGCCCGGGCCGAGGGAATTTATTCTAACCTGGCCGCCCTCTTCCCCGGAGAAGCAGAACTGTTCCCCGGGGAAAACCTCCTGTATTTTTCAGAAATGTTGAGCAGAAGTTATGAAATTTCCGAAGCCCGCTTGAGCCTTCTCTATAAATTGGTTGGCGGCGAAAAGAAGTTCATCGTTGCCCCTCTCCAGGCCCTGCTCCCCCGGCTGCTGCCCCCTTTACTGTGGAAAGGAAGGGCCATACACCTGAAGAAGGGGGACAGCCTGGAATTGACGGCCTTGCCGGAGAAACTGGTGGACATGGGGTACAGGAGGGTATCCCTGGTGGAAGACCGGGGGCAGTTCAGCCTGAAGGGGGGAATCCTGGACGTTTTTTCACCCGGTGAAGATTGGCCCCTGCGGGTGGAGTTTTTTGGTGATGAAATTGACTCACTGCGCTATTTTGACCCGGCGACCCAGCGTTCCCGGGATTTGGCGGCCCAGGCTGTAATTATCCCTGCCGGGGAGTTTTTTCTCACCACCGCCCTTTACAGGGAGGGGGAGAAAAGGATTTTGCAGGAAGCACGGAGGACAGCGGAGGCCTTCAAGAAGGAGGGCAATGTCCAGGGGGCGGAAAAAGTCCTGGAAAAGAGCAGCCATGTTCTCAGGCGGCTTAGGGAGGAGGGGCCTTTCCCCGGTATTGAACAGTATTTTGCCTTCTTTTATGATAAAGGAGCTTCCATTTTTGATTACCTGCCCGAAGGCGGCAGTGTTATTCTGGACGAACCCCTGCGCCTGGAGGAAACCTATCAGGAATCCTGGCAGCAGCTGAAGAACATGGAAGCGTCCCTGCTGCTGCAGGGGGACCTGCTGCCCACCCAGGCGGAATACTATTTTACTTTTGAGGAACTTCTTAAAGGGTACAAAGGTCCCCTGACGGCCTTCTCCCTCTTTTCCCGCCGGGTTAACCGCGGGCAGATTTCCCGGGCATTAAGCCTGGATTCCCGAACCCTGCCCCGGTACCAGGGGGACTTTCAGCTTCTGGGGGGGGAAATTAAGGAATGGCTCCAAAATGACTGCCGGGTTCTGCTGACCCTCAACCGGGCCGAAGAGGCCCGCAGCATCCAGCCCTACCTGGAGGAGCAGGGAATAACCCCCCTCTTCCTTAAAGATATTCAGGATTCCAGGGATCTGCCCCGGGGCAAACCCGTACTGACTTCTACTGTTGGGGACGGCGGCTTCTATTTGCCCGCAGAAAAGCTGGCGGTGGTGACGGAACGGGAAATCCTTAAGCGGCAGAGGAAGCCCCGGACCAGGCAGAAACGGAAAGAAGCCCTGCGGGTGGCCGATTACCGGGAGCTGAAAATTGGGGACTATGTGGTTCACGAACAGCACGGAATAGGGAGCTACCAGGGTATTCGCACCCTTAATATCGGCGACATCCACAGGGATTACCTTTTCATTAAATACAACGGGACGGATAAGCTCTTTATCCCCACAGACCAGATTGACAATATCCGCAAGTACATCGGTGTGGAAGGCAAAAGCCCCCGCCTTTCCAGTTTAGGGGGGCAGGAGTGGAACCGGGTAAAGGCCAGGGTCCGGGAATCTGTGGAGGAACTGGCCAGGGAACTTTTGAGCCTTTACTCGGAAAGGGAAGCGGCCCGGGGTTTTGGCTTTTCTCCTGACCAGGCCTGGCAGCAGGAATTTGAAGGCCGTTTTCCCTATCAGGAGACGCCGGACCAGTTAAAGGCTGTGGAAGATGTAAAAATGGACATGGAACAGACCCGCCCCATGGACCGGCTTATCTGCGGCGATGTGGGCTTTGGCAAGACGGAAGTGGCCCTGCGGGGGGCTTTCAAAGCCATTGTGGACGGCAAGCAGGCGGCCTTCCTGGTTCCTACCACTATTTTGGCCCAACAGCACTTCCGCACTTTTAAAGAAAGGTTTGAGGGATACCCGGTATCGGTGGAAGTCTTAAGCCGTTTCCGCACCCCCAGGGAGCAGCAGGAGACCCTGAAAAAACTCAGGACGGGACGGGCCGACCTGGTTATCGGTACCCACCGGCTGCTTTCAGCGGACGTGCGTTTTAAGGACCTGGGGGTTCTTATTATCGATGAGGAGCAGCGTTTTGGTGTTAAACACAAGGAAAAACTGAAGATGCTAAAGAAAAATGTGGATGTCCTGACCCTGACGGCCACCCCCATCCCCCGGACCCTCCACATGTCCCTGGCAGGGGCCAGGGATCTGAGCATTATAGAAACCCCGCCGGAGGACCGTTACCCCATCCAGACCTATGTGGTGGAGTACAGCGACTACCTCTTCCGGGAAGCGGTCCTCAGGGAAGTAAGCCGCGGCGGTCAAGTATACTTTGTTTACAACCGGGTGCAGAACATAGAAAAGTGGGTGGAGCATCTGAGAAAACTGCTGCCGGAAATCCGCATCGGCCTGGGGCACGGTCAGATGTCGGAAAGCCGCCTGGAGAAAGTCATGTTTGATTTTCTCAACAGGGAATACGACCTCCTGGTGAGCACCACCATCGTGGAAGCGGGATTGGATCTGCCCAACGTCAACACCATGATTATCTACGATGCGGATAAACTGGGCCTGGCCCAGCTTTACCAGCTGCGGGGGCGGGTGGGTCGTTCCAACCGGGTGGCTTACTGCTACCTGACGTTTCAGAAGGATAGGGTCCTTACAGAAGTGGCGGAAAAACGCCTGTCGGCCATCCGGGAGTTCACGGAACTGGGTTCCGGATTGAAAATTGCCCTGCGGGACCTGGAAATCCGGGGCGCCGGCAATATCCTGGGGCCGGAGCAGCACGGTTTCATGGCGGCGGTAGGCTTTGACCTGTACTGTCAGCTGCTGGAGAATTCTGTCCGCACCCTGAAAGGGGAGCAGAAGGCGCCTAAAAAACCGGAGATCCGGGTGGAGCTCAGCGTGAACGCTTATATACCCTCCGCCTATGTCCCCGACCAGGAACAAAAAATTGAACTTTATCAAAAGATTTCCC
>SLHK01000110.1 GCA_007136165.1 Syntrophomonadaceae bacterium | reverse complement strand
CCCTGGCGGGCTATCTCGTATTCAATGCCTTTTTGCACGGAACGGAAGGAGTTCATATTTTTGAGCTCCGTCTTGGTGAAAAACTCCTGGCTCCCGGCGGGGCGCAGGCTGACGTTGGCGTCACAGCGCATGGAGCCCTCTTCCATCTTGCAGTCGGAGATTCCGGTATAGAGAAGGATGGCTCTCAGCTTTTGCAAAAAAAGCCTGGCTTCCTCCGGCGAGCGGATGTCGGGTTCGCTAACGATTTCGATTAAGGGAACACCGGCCCTGTTAAAGTCCACCCTGCTGAAACCGGCGTCCACGATGCTGCCGGAATGCAGGAGCTTCCCCGTATCCTCCTCCAGGTGGATCTGGCGCAGTCCGATGCGGCGGTCTTTGCCTCCCATCTTGATGTCCACATGCCCGTGGGTGCCCATGGGATAAAAAAACTGGGATATCTGGTAACCCTTGGGAAGATCGCAGTAGAAGTAATTTTTACGGTCAAAGGTGGTGTGAGAGGCCACCCGGCAGTTAAGGGCCAGGGCTGCTCTAATGGCATACTCGGCGGCTTTCCGGTTCAAAAAGGGCCTGTGGCCGGGCAGCCCCAAACAGATGGAACAGACCTGGGTGTTGGGTTCTGCACCGAAGGCGGTGGAGCAGCCGCAAAACAGCTTCGTCTCTGTTAACAGCTCTACATGGATTTCTAAACCGATTACGGGTTCATATTCTGCACTCATCCTTATCCCTCCTGTTCACCCAGGGCAAGGCCCGGGAACGATATGATGTCTTCCAGTAAAGCCGCCGCCTGCAGGAGAGGGCCTTCCCCAAAGGGGCGGCCTATGAGCTGCAGGCCCACGGGCAGGGCATCATGGATGCCGGCAGGGAGAGAGACGGCCGGCAGCCCCGCCAGGTTGGCCGGGGAAGTAAATATATGTCCCTTGGGCTCCGGCCCCGGGCTTTTTTCCTCCAGGGGGGGCGGAGCGAAGGGAACCGTGGGCAAAATAATAAAGAAGGAATTTTCAAGGAGGGCCAGGACCTGGTCGCGAATAAAACGGCGGCACTTCTGGGCCCAGAGAAAATAATCCTGGTAGTTTTTCCCCGAGGAGACCAGGGCCCCGTAGGTGAGAAACTCCTTGACCCTGGGGCCAAACCCCCGGGTCCGGGTCTGCACGTACATGTCCTGCAGATGTTCCCCCCGGGTCCTTTCCCCAAAGCGAATGCCGTCGAAGTTGGCCAGGGTGGAAAAGGCCTCGACGGAAGCTATGAGGGCCGTAACGGGGGAGGACCATTTGAGGGCGGGCAAACTTACTTCTTCAATTTGTATTCCCTGGGACGACAGGTGTTCAAGGGTTTTACCGAAAACTTTGGCCACGGCAGCATCCAGCCCCTTGGCTTCCTGCCACTCCCGGGGGCAGGCCATGGTGATGGGCCCCCCGGGTTGCTTTAGGGGCGGGTCAAAATCAACGGGCCTGTCTATGGAGGTGGGGTCTTTTGGGTCGTGGCCGCTGATGGCGGCCAGGGCATAGGCAGCGTCCTCCACGCAGCGGCCCAGCACTCCCACCTGGTCCAGGGAAGAGGCATAGTCAATGAGGCCCCGGCGGGAAACCCGCCCGTAGGTGGGCTTAACACCCACCACTCCCGAGTAAGACGCCTCCTGGCGCAGGCCTCCCGAGGCATCGGAGGCGAAGGCGGCCATAACGGCCCCCGAGGCCACGGCCGCTGCTGCCCCGCTTCCTCCTTGATGCCCTTCCTTCCAGGGGTTTACGGTAGTCTTGAAGGGAGAGACTCCGGTGCTGTCTCCGATGCCAAACTCGTCCAGGTTGCTTTTGGCCACCACCTCAAAACCGGCAACCGCCGCCTTTTCCAGGGCAAAGGCGGAAAAAGGGGAGTGATAATTCTCCATGATCCGGGAGGCGCAGGTGGTCCTTTCCCCCTCCAGGCAGAGGTTGTCCGCCGCCGCCGCAGGGATAATGTGCCGGTCGGAGTCTTTTTTCGGCAGCCAGGTTAGAAAAAGGCCGTAGGCCTCATCCAGGCCGGCCCCCTTCTCATAGCCCTCGTCCCGGACCTCATGGGGTGAAAAATAAGAGCCCTCGTACGCCTTTTTTAGGGACTGTATCTTCATTTTTTCTAAAGCCATCCTCATGCCTCCCTATCCTTCTATGATTCTGGGCACATGGAAACAGGAACTATCCGTATCGGGGGCATTGGCCAGGGCCTTTTCCCGCGGCAGGGGTTCCTCCTGCCTGTCATTCCTGTAGGTGTTTTTAACCTCTTGGGGATAAAAGAGAGGGGGGGTATCCACGGGGCCCATATCTTCTTTTACAGCCTGAATTTTCTCCAGGGCTTCTTGATATTTTTGCCTTAAGGGTTCGGTTTCTTCCGCAGAAAAATCCAGTCTTGCATCGACAGCGGCAGCCTGCAGTTCCTCACGGGTAATTTTCACCGGGACACTCCTTTACTTTTTTCTTCTAAAATTATTTCCAGAAATTCTTCCAAAGTCCTCTTTTATGAGAAAAAATCACCACTCAGAACGGAAAAAACGGGGTTTTTAATGGTTGGCACTTTTGTAGTATATCAATAGATACAATAGTATTATTGTTCTTTATAATAGATGATTTTATAATAAAATCAATTCAATTGCATAAATATTATTATGCATATTGATTAACATCTCAGGGGGGGAAACTAAAATTTTATCCGGGGGGCGAAGTAGATGGATGAAATGGAACTGCAGTTAATCCTCAAGAAGTGTAAAACCCTGCGTCAGTGCCTGAACCCCTCCAACACGGAGTCCTTTGTCAAATGGGCACTGCAGACAATGCCCCTGGTGGCCCAAAGAGCCATAGACTTAACCCGCGAAAATGAAAGGCTGACCCTGGAAATGGAGAGGATGCGGGTGCCGGCAAAAAAACCCTAAGCCTCCTATGGGGCTCAAAAATTGCAGCTGTGAGTATAAAAAGGCCCCGGAAGGAGTAACCTTCAGGGGCCTTTTTACTTTAAAAGGGCCAGAAGATGGGAACCAGGGAAATTACCATGATGTAGACCAGCAGGTTGAGAACACCTCCCACCAGGAGGTAGTCCTTGAACCGGTAGCCCCCCACCAGGACCATGGTATTGGGGGGGGTGGCTACCGGGGAGGCAAAAGCGGCAGCCGTCATGCTGCACAGCCCCAGCATCAGAGGATAGGGGGAAACCCCCATCCCCTGGGCTATAAAGAGAGCTATGGGGGCCAGCAGGGCAGTGGTGGCCGTATTGGACATGAACTGGGTCAGGACCCCCCCGATGCCCACCAGGATGGCAAAAATAATGTAGGGGCTGTCGGCAAAGCCGATGCCCAGAACGGTGTCGGATATTAATTCTCCGGCACCGCTGACTTCCAGTCCCCTGGCGATGCCCAGGGAACCGGCCAGGACAAAAATCGTGGTCCAATCAAAGTGCTCAAAGGTTTCCTTGACCCGAACACAACCGGTGAACAGGACCAGCCAGGCCCCCACCATGGCCGTCAGGCCTGTGGGGATTGCTTCCGTGGCAAAAAGGACCACACACAGGAGCATGATGGCCACGGCTGTCTTCATCTTGTGGGTTTTTTTGGGGCCATTACCGTTGGGTATCTCCCAGGGGGTTTTCTTCTTCTCCACCTTCAAGGAATTTAAACTTTTGTACCCGATGGTCAGCATGTAGACAATAACCAGGGCCAGGACTGGCAGGCCTATCTTGGAAAACTCGAAGAACCCCAAAGGGGCGTAATCGGACTGGGTCAGGACCCCCTGGATGATTACCGTCGGGGTTGAACCCACCAGGGTCAGCATACCCCCGGCATTGGCGGCGAAAGCCACGGGCATCAGCATGCGCGCGCTCTTGAACCTGGTTTTGTTATTCATAACGATGCCGAAGACCACGGTGACAAAAACGGCGGTGGTGGCGGTATTGTTCAGGAAAGCCGACAACATCCCAACCACAACCATGATCATCAGCAGAATAATTTTTTCGCTGGAGCGGGCGGCGGTAGTGATGCGGTTGCCGATATTTTCGGCGGCGCCCGTCTCAAAAAGGGCTGAACCCACCACCATCATGCCGGCGATGAGGAGCACCACATTATTGGAGAAACCGCTGAAGGCATCGCTAAAGCTGACGATTCCCAAAAGGGCCATGGCGATACAACCGCCGATGGAGGTCAGGGCCAGGGGAATCACCTCCGTCACATACAGGACAACAACCACGCCCAACACGATGAGGGCCAGAACAGCGGGGTCCACAAAAATCATCACCTTTCGATAATTCAGAATTATGTTACATTATTCACATGTAGTATGAAAAAAAGAGAAAAAACTGTATTTAAATGCCTTCAATCT
>SLHK01000205.1 GCA_007136165.1 Syntrophomonadaceae bacterium | reverse complement strand
TGTAAAAAAGGCCTGAGGGCCTTTTTTTTATGCATGAATCCTGGCTTTTAGCAAATTCCTGTACTCATGGATGAGACGGTCCGTGGTATAGGCGGAGGAAAAGAAGCGGGCCCTTTCCCTGGCTTTTTGGGACATCTCCTGTCTTAAGGTATGGTTCTGCACCAGGTCCAGCAGGTATTTGGTATAGTCATCTTCATCATGGGATGAGAGGAAACCGTCTTCCCCGTGCTTGATCATCTCTTTGGCCCCAAAGGCGGAAACGGCCACGGCGGGCAGCCCCAGGGCTTTGGCTTCCAAAAAGACGATTCCCTGGGTCTCGGTGACGGACGGGAAGACAAAAATATCGCTGCCGGCATAGCAGTTAATCACATTTTTCTTGGCCTGCAGCCCGGTAAAGACCACCCGGCTGGAGATCCCCATCTCCTTCAACAGGGCCCGCAGGCTCTGCTCTTCCGGGCCGCTGCCCACCAGGACCAGGGTTACCCGGGAGTCCGTGCGAAGGACCCGGTTAAAGCACCGCAGGAGAAACTCCACGTTCTTCTCTTTACCCAACCGCCCCACAAATAGGAGGACCGAATGGTCCCTGGGGATCCTGAACTTCTTCCTCATCCACTCCTGGTCATAGGTCTCAAACTCCTCCATATCCAGGCCTGTGGGTATACTGGTGACGGGGACCTTGACCCCGCTGCCCACCAGATAATCCTTCACCACCCCTGTAGGGGTAATTACCAGGTCGCATTTGTTGGCAAAGTCCACTCCCAGGTTTTTGATGAACTGCTTGGAGGTGTTCCGCAAAAAAGGCATGTAGTGGGTGTACTGGTCGTAAAGGGTATGGTATGTAAAGACCAGGGGCAGTTGGTGCCGCTTGGCGCACCTGCTGCCCAGGTAGCCCATGAGAAAGGGGGAATGCACATGGATCAAGTCCAGCCTGATTTGCTTTATGGTGGCGGAGATGTGGAAGGACAGGGGTATGGCCAGGGCAAAATCCTTGTGGGTGGGAGAAGGAATGGAGACAAAGCGGAAGACATTTTCTTCTTTTTCCGAATTGGGGTAACTGGGGCTGAAGATAAAGGTCTCATGGCCCTTCTTTCTCAACTGCCGGGAGAAGGTGTCGATGGAGTTAACGACACCGCTGGTGTAAGGCCGGTAGCTGTCGGTAAAGATGCCGATACGCATGTTTTTTCCCACCCCTTAATCCCTATTCCTTTTTAATATAACACTCATTAAACTAAATATCCATATTTGTAAGATATCCTGCTGCTTTTAGAAGTTGGGCAAGGGTTTCCGCTATTCTTATTATATTACTTTTGGCAGATATAGACAAGCCATAGAGGGCTCTTTTGTACAGGGGGGAAATGGGGGCAGGGGCAAATGGGGGCATCCGGGCAAAATAAGGGGAAGAATAGTGGTTTTTCTTAGAAGAACCTGTACAGAAGGTACAGGCCCAGCAGGAGCAGCACCGCACCGCTGAAGTACGAAAAGTATTTCGAGCGGGCCTGCAGGTAGGGAAGCTCCTTGAGGAGCCCGGCGAAGGAGCCCAAAAGGATCAAGGGGGTCCCCTGGCCGACCCCGTAAACGAAGAGAAGCAGGCCGCCGTAAAAAAGGCGCTGCTGTGCCGCCACAAAAGTGAGAATGGCTGCCAGGACGGGGGTTGCACAGGGGGAAGCCACCAGGCCGAAAGTCAACCCCACCAGCAAAGCTCCCAGGGGGCTGGTGGCTTTAAAGGGGAGCCGCTTCAGCCCGGGAAAACTCAAGTGAATGATTCCCAGCAGGTGGAAGCCCATAAGGATGGCAATGAAGGCTGCCAGGATAAACCAAAAGGGGCCCACCTGGCCAAAAATCGTTCCCAGGTAGGAGGCCAGCAGGCCCAGGACCGCAAAGGTAATTCCCAGGCCCAAGACGAAAAAGGAGGCCATGACAAAACTCTTCTTGCGGTTTTCCCCGTAACCCCCTATATAGCCCAGGAGGACGGGTAAAAGGGAAAGTATGCAGGGGCTTAAGCTGGTGATAATCCCCAGGACATAGACCAGGGGCAGCACCAGTACCGGGGATTCCAAAAAATAGCGGGGAACTTCCCCCAGCAGTTCGTTCAAGGGTTTCGTCCCCTCCCTTCTTTCTTACTGAGCCAGCCGGTCCAGATAACCCCTCAGGTTCTCCGCCGACTTGAAACCCGCCTGGTTTAAGAGAATTTCCCCCCGGGAATCCAGAATAATGGTGTGGGGGATGCTCCTGATGCCGTACTGAAATGCCAGCTCCCTTCCCTCCTGCTCCTGCACATCCACGATAACAAAGGCCACCCTGTCGCCGTATTCTTCTTTGAGAGCCATAATCACGGGCTCCATCATTACACAGGACGGTCAGTTTTCTGAATAGAACTCAATATAGAGGGGCCTATCCGCCTCCACGGCCGCCTGGATGGCAGAGCCGGGGTTGTCGGTGACGGCAAAACCAGCCTCCCCCCGGGGCCCTATATAGGCCCTGAGCAGCAGAATGCCCGCCCCTGCCAGCACTAAAACCACTAAAAGTACTTTCAACCTGCTTCCCATATATGAACGCCTCCCTTAATTTTAGAAGTAGTGGCAGGAACATCATGCTTGATAGGAGCAAGTCAAACAAAACGTCCCCTTGACTCCCCTCAAAATTAATCCTGACATTCATTTCATAGTAACACAGTCAGGTATTTTTCGTCAACAAAAAAACTGCCATTACTTTCATGGCAGTCCTTAAGGGTCCCCTTCCGTCAGAACCCTTTCCAGGGCGGCGGCTATGTCTTCCCCGCCAAAACCCCGCCGGGCCAGGAAAGGCCCCACCCGGGAGAGGGCTTCCTCAAGGGTTTTAATGCCTCTCTTCCCCACCTCTTTACGGGCCGCCTGCAAAAGCAGGGCCCTTTCCTCTTCCCTGGGGTACTCCCGGGCCACCAGCTCCCGGGCCACGGCTATATCCACACCTCTTCTGGCCAGTTCTGCCACCACCCGGGTCCCGCCCAGGGGCTTGTTCTCCCGAAAGTGATGCAGCCACTTCCGGGCATAGTGCGTGTCATCCAGCAGGCCCTCCTCCTCCAGTTTCTGCAGGGCCTGGACGATTTCCGCCTCCCCGTAGCCCCTCTTTTTCAGCTTTAGGAACAGTTCTCTTCTGGAGTGGTCCCGCCTCCCCAGAAGCCGGCAGGCACAATCCCTGGCAGAAGATTTCTCCCTATTCGCCCCCGGCATCCTTCTCCGCTTCCTCCTGCTTAACAGGCCCCAGGTTGTAAGCCTGCCTTATTTTGCTTTCCAGCTGGGAGGCCAGGTCCCCATGCTCTTTCAGGTACTGCCGGGCATTCTCCCTGCCCTGGCCCAGCCTTTCCTCGCCGTAAGAGTACCAGACCCCGCTTTTGCTGATCAGGTCCATCCCCAGCCCCACATCCAGAATTGAGCCTTCCCGGGAAATACCCTCACCGTAGACGATGTCAAACTCCGCCTGCTTGAAAGGAGGCGCCACCTTGTTCTTCACAACCTTAACCCGGGTCCGGTTGCCGATGAGGTCGTTCCCCTGCTTCAGGGTTTCCAGCCGGCGCACATCCAGCCGCAGGGAGGCGTAAAACTTCAAAGCCCGGCCCCCGGGGGTCACCTCCGGGTTCCCGAACATGATTCCCACCTTTTCCCGGATCTGGTTGATAAAAATGGCGGTGGTGTGGGATTTGCTGATGGCCCCCGAGAGCTTCCGCAAAGCCTGGGACATGAGGCGGGCCTGGAGGCCCACATGGGAATCTCCCATCTCCCCCTCAATCTCCGCCTTGGGGACCAGGGCGGCCACGGAGTCTATGACCAGCACGTCGATGGCCCCGCTGCGCACCAGGGACTCGGCAATCTCCAGCCCCTGCTCTCCCGTGTCGGGCTGGGAAACCAGCAGTTCTTCGATGTTGACCCCCAGCTTTTTTGCGTAAGTCGGGTCCAGGGCGTGCTCCGCATCGATGAAGGCGGCATACCCCCCCATCTTTTGTGCTTCGGCGATGATGTGCAGGGCCACCGTGGTTTTCCCCGATGACTCGGGCCCAAAGACTTCCACCACCCTTCCCCGGGGCATACCCCCTACCCCCAGGGCAATATCCAGGGCCAGGCTGCCGCTGGGGATTACCGAGACATTCATCTTAGCGGCGGACTCTCCCAACCGCATGATGGACCCCTTGCCGAACTGCTTTTCAATCTGCAGCAGGGCCATGTCCAGGGCTTTGTCCTTTTCCATCTATATACTCCTCCTCCCAAATGGTTAGTCCCAAACAAATGTTTGCCCTTCTTCATTTCTAGGTCCCCGGCGGGAATTCCTGCCTGTATGGAAAAAAATTTACCCCAGGGGAAACTTTTTTAT
>SLHK01000131.1 GCA_007136165.1 Syntrophomonadaceae bacterium | reverse complement strand
TAATTTACGGAATTGTAGCCGGTTTTATCATCTACGCTGTGCCTACCCTGTTTCAGCTGCCTTATATCGGGGAACACTCTTTGGCAACTGTTGTATCCAATCACACAGGGGGAGCAATATGGGGCCTGGTTATGGCAAAAACCCTACACCTCCTGGATAAGAAGTTTGTACAGTAACCTCCCTGAAGGGTAGAACGCAACCATAAATTATAAGAGAAGGCAATCTTCATAATTTTTTAGTCATCGGGAATGATAGGAATAGTTACACTCACCGTCTCCGCCTCGGTATGGACTCCCTCGGGCAGCACCAGGTCCACTTCCAAGGTCACATCCTCTGAAGCGCCGGAAATATCCACGGATTTCGTTTCCAGCCTGAGAATATCCTCCAGCACACTCAAAAAACCAAATATCCGGATTTTAAGGGGCGAAACGGACAGGTCTCCCACCTTAAAGCCTTCCTCCGGTTCTCCCTCCAGGGGCACGTGGACCCCCACTTCCTTGTCGGGCATATGGATGGGGACCACAATATCGACGGTGTCCGGCCTCACCGAAACCCCTGTTACCGGCCGGTTGTTGAAGTTATGGACTATCAGGGAGGCCGTTGCCTGAACATCCTCGGACAAACCGTCCACATCCACCACGGCAAAGATTCTGGCCACTTCCTGGACCTGCTGGCGGGGCCCCTGGACAAAAACCTGGTGGGGATTAATCTCAGGCGTCCCGGTAATAAAACCCTCCTCGGGCACCCCTGTTATCTCCACCTCTACCTCCATCTGCTGGCTGATAATTTCATCCAGCTCCAACTCCACCTGGCCGGGGTTGATGCTGGTGATGCGGGTGCCCCGGGGAGAAGTCCCCGTCACCTGCACTGTATGTACCCCCGCCTGCCGGCCCTGCAAATCCACATAAATAACCAGATCCTGGGGTGTAATCTCATCCAGGACGCCGGTGTCCCCCCGGATTACCACATCCACATTGCCGGGCCGCCGGGTGATAACCAGGTCATCATGTAAATTCTGCCAGGTAACAGGGATATTGGAAAAGGTATGGCTGGTCTGAACAACCTGGTTGCGGCCATCGCTGTTGACAAAGAACCACAGCAGCAAGGCCAACATAAAGGCCAATACTTTCATAACATTACTGTTTTCAAATATTTTTTCCACCATCAGGAAGACCTCCACTGCCAGAACTGTTGAAAGGGATTGGTTTCCGGCTCGAATAATTCCAGGAGCATCTGCTTGAGGGTTTTTTCATCCAGATAACGGGTCAGCTTACCTCCCACGGCCATGGACACCACGCCCGTCTCCTCGGAAACGATGATGGCCACGGCATCGGAGTGCTCCGTAAGCCCCAGGGCTGCCCGGTGCCTGGTGCCCAGTTCCTTGCTCAAATTGGGGTTTTCCGTCAGAGGCAGGTAGCAGCCCGCCGCCACCACCTGGCTGCCCTGAAGGATGACGGCGCCGTCGTGGAGGGGGCTGTGGGGGATAAAAATGTTGATGAGGAGTTCGGCGGATACCTTTCCATTGATAGCAATTCCCGTCTCGATGTATTCCTTAAGGCCTGTCTGCCGTTCCATGACCAGGAGCATGCCAATTCGCTTCTTGACAAAGACATTGACCGCTTTGAGAACTTCCTTCTGCATGGTCTCAAAGTCTTTGGAATCTCCGTAAATATAGCCGGAGCGGGCAAAAAAACGCCCCCGGCCCAGCTGTTCCAGGCCGCGGCGCAGTTCGGGCTGAAAAACCACGGGAATGGCCACCAGGGCCACCGTCATCAGCTGGGTGATGAGCCAGTTGATGGTGTTAAAGCCCAGTGCCCGGCTGACCAGGGAAGCCAGCAGGATGAACACCACACCCTTGATGAGCTGCTCCGCCCTGCTGCCCCTGATGATGACGATGAGCTTGTAGGCAATGAAGGTGACCACGGCAATATCTATAATGTCCCGCCAGCTAAAGCGGGTTAATACGCTGTACAGCCGCTCCAGAATCACTGATGCCAAAAGGAACTCCCCCTCCCGTGCTCTCTTTAGATATCCCTTTTGCTATGAATTATAATGTTATATATGCATGGTTTCATTTCTATATATGCATGCAAAATACCTGCCAGTTATTGTGGGTATTTTGAAAGTTTTCAAGAAATACGGCTTTTTTTCTAACAGCTTACGCCTTCTAAAAAAAGTTTACATGGGTCCCTGCCAAATTTAGGGGCCGGCCCCCTACCTGTTTTTAAAATAGTCCCGGGTAAGCTTTACGACTACTCCGGAAAGGCCCAGGAGGCCGAAGAGGTTGGGGATGGCCATGAAGCTGTTTAAAGTATCGGCCACGGCCCAGACCTGCCGCAGGCCCCCCACGGACCCCACCACAATCAAAGGGAGCCACAGGAGGCGGTAGATGATGACACTTTTTTCGCCGAAGAGGTACTCGAAGCATTTCTCGCCGTAAAAAGACCAGGTGATGAGGGTGGTAAAGGCGAAGAAAATGAGGCCGATGGCCACGATGAGGCCGCCGGGCCCCGGCAGCCCCCGGTTAAAGGCCTCGGTGGTCATGGCGGCCCCCTCCAGCCCCGGCACCTGCCACACCCCCGTAGTGAGAATAACCAGGGCAGTGATGGTAATTACCACGTGGGTGTCGATGAAAACCTCCATGACCCCCCACATGCCCTGCTGGGCGGGGTGATCCGTCCGGGCGGAAGCGTGAGCTATGGAGGCGCTCCCCAGGCCCGCCTCATTGGTGAAGATGCCCCGGGCGATGCCGAAGCGAATGGCAGCGGTAACGGCGGCCCCGGCAAAACCCCCGGTGGCGGCGGTCCCGGTAAAGGCCCCCTGAAAGATGGCTGAAAAGGCGGCGGGGATGAGGCTGCTGCGGCTTACGAGGATCAAAAGGGCCCCCGCCACATAGAAGGCAGCCATTATAGGCACCATTTTTTCCGTAAAAGAGCCAATCCTCCGGATTCCCCCGATGATGACGGCGCCCACCAGGAAAGCCAGGATAAAACCGGTTATGAGGCGCGGGAACCCCACCGTGGTAAAGACGGCATCGGCCACGGAATTGGCCTGAACCAGGTTCCCGATGCCAAAGGCGGCCAAAAAACCGAAAAGGGCAAAAATTCCCGCCATGAGGGGCGCCTTCAGGCCGTTGCGGAGAAAGTACATGGGCCCTCCGGTAACGGCACCGCTTCGCCGTTCTTCCCGGTAATGGACGGCCAGGACTACCTCGGAATACTTGGTCATCATGCCCACAAAGGCGGAAATCCACATCCAGAAGATGGCCCCCGGGCCGCCCAGGGTGATGGCCGTGGCCACCCCCGCAATGTTGCCGGTGCCGATGGTGGCGGCCAAAGCCGTTGTCAAGGCCTGGAAGGGGCTGATGTCCCCCCGCTTCCTCTCTTCCCCCGGCGGTCGCCGGACAAAGACCCGGCCCAGGGTATGGCTAAAAATAAAGCCAAAGCGCCTTACCTGTAAAAAGTTTGAGCGCCAGGTCAGGTAAAAGCCGGTAAACATGATTAAAACCAGGAGGGGGGCTCCCGCCACGTAGGTATGTAAGAAATCGTTTATCTGTTCCAGAAATACAAGGGCAGTTCTTATAGACATTTCCAGCCTCCTCTGGGGTGCCGGTGTCCTCTGGTGCCGGGCCTTGACTTAGTGACTTAACTTGTCCTCTGTGGTGCCGGGCCTTGACTTAGTGACTTAACAGATTATCTGCGCCACAAAACCGGTGTGCTGCGGCGGCGTGAGAACCCCTCTATTTATTATGCTGGAAAACAACAAAAATACCCGGCCTGGGCCGGGAATAAAAAGCTTTACCATAATAGCTAATATTCATTGACTAAATAGCTATCTTTGCTATATAATTATAGCTAATGAAGGGGGTGTTTCAATGCGGGTAAATACCACGGATCTGCAAAATGCTTTTGGCAAGTACCTATCCCTGGCGGAGAAGGAAGATATCATTGTTGTTAAAAACGGAAAAAGCGTCGCCAGGCTGACCCATTACCGCGAACCTGATTTTTTCCTTGTCCACGAAGAGTCGAAAAAGTATAAAACTTACCGGAAAATCAGCTACGAAGAATACATGGACCTGGTTAATTCATCGGACCAGAGGTATGAGCTCATCGACGGTGAAATCTACCTTTTGGCTTCACCCGGGTTTACCCACCAGGTTGTAGTAAATGAAATATCGGGCCGTTTTTATAATTATTTCAGGGATAAGCCCTGCCGGTCTTTGACAGCGCCCCTGGATGTACGACTGTTCGGCGTTGCGACCAAGTTTGAAGAAGATCCCAATGTGGTCCAGCCGGATGTTGTGGTTATCTGTGACGAAGATAAGGTCAGCGAGGACAACAGGTATGAGGGGGTACCGGCTCTGGTTGTGGAAGTCTTGTCCCCATCC
>SLHK01000055.1 GCA_007136165.1 Syntrophomonadaceae bacterium | reverse complement strand
GAAGAAGGCTGCCGCTGGCGGGAAATGGCGGTGCTGACAGGAGGCCTGGAAGATTACCGGGATGTCCTGGCCACGGTGCTTAACGACTTTGATATACCCTTCTTTTTGGACCGGAAACGGATCCTCCTCCATCACCCCCTGGTGGAGTTTTTACGGTCCGCCCTGGAGGTTGTCCAGAGGAACTGGCCCTGGGATGCCGTCTTCCGCTGCGCCAAGACGGACCTGTTGCTGCCCCCTCTGTCCGCAGGGGAAGAGCGGGAGGCATGGCGGGAAAGGGTCAACCGCCTGGAAAACTACGTCCTGGCCTTCGGCATCAGCGGGGCCCGCTGGCATCAGGAAGAACCGTGGGATTACCGGAAAAGGGACGGCCTGGAGGAAGAGGAAAGCCCCCCTGTCTCCTGGGAGGAAGAAAAGTACCTCAAGGAGATCAATGACACCCGGAATATTTTGCGGGCTCCCCTCATCCGGTTCCAGGAACGCCTGCGCCAGGCCGCCACCGTGAAGGAAAAGGCTGAGGCCATATATCTCCTGCTGGAGGACGCCGGGGCGCCCCGCCACCTGGAGACCTGGAGGGAGGAAGCCCTGTCCCGGGGTGATGTGGAGCAGGTCAGGGAACACGGCCAGGGGTATAAGCTGATCCTGGACCTCCTGGACCAGATGGTGGAAATAATGGGGGCGGAAAAAATGGGCAACCCCCTCCTGGCCCGGGTGCTGGAAGCGGGGCTGGAAGGCCTGCGCTTGAGCCTTGTCCCCCCTGCCCTGGACCAGGTACTGGTGGGCACCCCCGACCGCACCCGGGCGGGAAATGTGAAATACCTTTTTGTCCTGGGGGCCACCGATGGCAGCTTCCCCGTCCGCCTCCAGGAAGACTCCCTCTTAACCGATGAAGAACGGGAAACCCTGAATGAACTGGGGATTGACCTCACCCCCCTGGGGGAGAAACAGCTCAGGGAGGAGGAATTCCTTGTCTACAGAACCTTGACCCTTCCCTCCCGGCAGCTCTGGGTCAGCTATCCCCTGGCCGACCCGGAGGGGCAGGGCCTCCTTCCGTCCCTGGTTATAACCCGCCTCCGGGCCCTTTTCCCCTCTCTCCCGGAGGAAACCCCCGCCGTGGAGCCTTCCCCTGCCCTGCCCGACCATGAACTGCTGTCCTACATAGCCCATCCCCGCCGTACCCTCTCCCACCTGGCGGTCCAGCTGGGTACCGTAAAGAAGCAGGCAGGGTCGGCAGACCCGGCAGCCCCATCAGCCCCCACAGCCCCGGCCCTCAACCCCCTGTGGTGGGACGTCTACAACTGGTATGCCCGGGAGAAAGCCTGGCGGGAGAGGGCATCCAGCCTTTTAAAAGGCGTCTTTTACGAGAACCGGGAAAGGCCTTTGACCGCCGGAACATGCCGCTCCCTCTACGGCAGTACCTTGCGGCTGAGCACCTCCCGGCTGGAAAAATACCGCTCCTGCCCCTTTTCCCAGTTTGCTTCCCACGGCTTGAAGCTGAAAGAGCGGGACGTTTACCGCCTGGACTCACCGCAAATCGGCCTTTTTTTCCACACGGCACTGTACCGGCTGGCCAGGACTCTCCAGGAGCGGGGGCAAACCTTCAAAGATTTGTCGGAGGAAGAAACCCTGAAGCTGGTGGAGGAGGAGGTTGACGGCCTGCTTCCCCGCCTGCAGAAACAAATCCTCTTGAGCTCCAACCGCTACCGCTTTGTGGGCAAACGCCTCCTGGGCACTGTGGGGCAGACAGCCCTGGCCCTCCGGGAGCAGGCTTTGCGGAGCAGCTTTCAGCCTGTGGGGCTGGAGGTGGCCTTCGGTGAGGAAGAAGGCCTGCCCGCCTTAACCTTTTATTTGGAGGGCGGCATCCAGGTTCAGCTGGTGGGCCGCATAGACCGCCTGGACGGGGCCAGGGGCAGCGACGGACGCTACTACCTGAGGGTGGTGGATTACAAATCGGGCAGGACCTCCCTGGATTTATGCCAGGTCTATTACGGCCTTTCCCTGCAGATTATAGCTTACCTGGAAGTGGCCTTGCAGACCGCGGCAGAGTGGCTGGGGGAGGAAGCTTTCCCCGCAGGCATCCTTTATTTCAGGGTCCATTCGCCGGTTTTAAGAGAGAAAGGGCCCCTGCCGCCGGAGGAGGCCAGGAATAAGCTGCTGCAGGCATACAAGATGCAGGGCAAGGTGCTGCATCAGCTGGAAATTGTCAGGCTCATGGACACAGGCCTTACCCGCGGGACCTCCGCCGTCATACCCGTTGGCCTGACGGCCGGGGGCGATTTTCACAAGCGAAGCAGCCTGGTGAAGGGGAGAGAATTTGATACCCTGCGCTCCCATGTGGAAAGAACCATCCGGGAAAGCGCTACCGCCATCATGGCGGGGGATATCCAGATCAGCCCTTACAGCCTGGAAGACAGGCGGCCCTGCACCTTCTGCCCCTACAAAGCTGTTTGCCAGTTCGACCCCCAGGTCCAGGGAAATTCTTATCGCTGTTTGCCCAGGTTGGAAGAAGGGGAAGTATTCTCCCGCCTGGGACGCCTCCAAAAGGGGGAAGGAGAGAAGTTTGGGGAAGGCAAGGATGATAAGGCTGCAGAAAGCAAGGACTATGGCCGGGTGGACAAAACCGACTGCCGCCGCGAGGAGGGTGACCAGAAATGAAAAGGGAGCTGCCTCCAAAGCCTCCGCGTTCCAATTGGACCGATGAACAATGGGAAGCTATCCACCGGGGAGAAGATAATATCCTGGTGGCTGCCGGTGCCGGGTCGGGGAAGACCCGGGTCCTGGTGGAACGAATTATTAAAGGGCTCCTGGATGAGGAGAACCCCATGGATATCGACAGGCTGCTGGTGGTCACCTTCACCAACGCAGCGGCGGCAGAAATGCGCCGGCGCATCGCTAAAGCCCTGGCGGAAGCCATAAGGAAAAACCCCGGCAACCTGCGGCTTCGCCGTCAGATGCTGCTTTTAAACCGGGCACCCATAACCACCCTGCATTCCTTTTGCCGGGAAGTACTGCGCACCTATCATTACCTGAGAGATTTGGACCCGGCCGGCCGCATCCTGGATGACACAGAAGGGGACCTGCTGCGCCAGGACCTGGTGGAGGAAGTTCTGGAGGATTTCTTCGCCCGCCAGGAGGATGATAAAGGGCCCTTTTTCCGGCTGGCGGAAGCTTTCAGCCCGGACCGGGGCGACCAGGGCCTGCAGAGGCTTATTCTGCAGCTCTATAATTTTTCCCGCAGCCACCCCCATCCGGAAAAGTGGCTGGCTGAAAAGGCCGCTGCCTTCACCCTGCCTCCAGGGGGGCTGGCGGCTTCCCCCTGGTTTAAGGAGATGAAGGCCTTCTGGGAGAAAGAACTGACCGCCTCCAAAGAACTCCTGCAGCGGGCCCGGCAGCTGGCCCTCTCAGAGGGCGGGCCCGAACCCTATCTCCCCAACTTGACGGCGGAGATCCAGATGCTCGCCCGGGCAGAGGCGGCGGCCGGGAAGTCCTGGCAAGAACTGGCAGAAGCCCTTCAAGAAATGAAATTTGCATCCCTTAAGCCCTGCCGCGGCGATGCTTACGAACCTTCCCTGGCGGCGGCAGCCCGGGAGCTGCGGGATGGGGCCAAGAAAATAGTTAAAGCCCTTAAAGAAACCTATTTTATGCGCACCCTGGAAGAGCAGGAAGCAGACATCCAAAACCTCAAACCCCTTATAGAGGTGCTGGTGGACCTGGTAGTCTCCTTTGCCGGGAAATACCGGCAGGCTAAAGAAGACAGAAATGTGCTGGATTTTTCCGACCTGGAACACCATGCCCTGAAAATCCTTACCGCTCCCTGCCCCGATACTCTCGAGCCTTCCCAGGCCGCCCTTTACTACCGCCAGCGTTTCAAAGAAGTGCTGGTGGATGAGTACCAGGATATTAATGAGGTTCAGGAAGCCATATTAAAGCTGCTTTCCAGGCCCCCGGAGGAGGGAGGGAACCTCTTCATGGTGGGGGACGTAAAGCAGAGCATCTACCGTTTTCGCCTGGCGGAACCGGGCCTTTTCCTTGAGAAGTACGCCCGGTACAAGGAGGGAGAAACCCCGGGGCACTGCATAGACCTGTCGAAGAATTTTCGCAGCCGCCGGGAGGTTTTAAGCGCTGTCAACTACCTCTTCCACCAGCTTATGGATCGGATGGTGGGGGAAATAGATTATGTCAAGGAGTCGGCCCTGGTTTACGGGGCGCCTTACCCCTCCCCGGCCCGGGACGCTTCTCCCGAAGGCAAATACCCGGTGGAAGTCCTCTTCATCGCCCAGAGGACCGGGGACGGGGATGAAGAAGCCCCCAGCCGCCGGGAAAGCCAAAAAGCAGCCGGGGGGAAACCCCTCCCGGACCCGGATGGTGCCGGGTTCAGGGGTGCCTTTCCCGAGGAGGAAAAAGAGGCAGAAGAAGGGGGAGAGGCGGAAGGCGGGGACGAGGCTCCGGCAGCCGG
>SLHK01000216.1 GCA_007136165.1 Syntrophomonadaceae bacterium | reverse complement strand
GGGGTGGTGGCGGCGGAAATGCCCGCTTCCTTCCACCCGGAAGCCCTGCGGGCCCAGGCCGTGGCGGCCCGTACCTATACACTGAACAAAGTTTTAAACGGAGGCGGCTGTGATAAGCATCCCGGGGCCCATGTGTGTACAGACCACACCCATTGTCAGGCCTGGGCCAGCGGGGAGAGCATTCTTGGCCGGCCTAATGGCCAGGATAATTTGGAGAGGTTGCAAAATGCCGTTTTATCCACCGCCGGGTTGGTTGTAACTTATGGGGGAGAGAAAATTGATGCCGTATACCATTCCACCTGCGGCGGCCACACGGCAGCGGCTCATCATGTCTGGTCCGGGTCTGCCCCCTACCTGGAAGGGGTCTCCTGCGGCTTTTGCGACCATTCGCCCTGGCACACCACCCGGTCGGAGGTATCCTTTTCCAAGTTTAAGCAAGTTTTTGCTTCCCGAAGTTCTTTGCCTGTCATGACATCCCAGGGCCTTCCCAGCCTGAATATCCTGGAAGAATCCTCCCTGGGCCGGATTAAGACCTTCCAGGTGGGAGGGGAAGCCTACTCGGCCTGGCAGTTTCGGCAGCTTTTGGACCTGCCCACCACCTGGCTTACCTATACCCTTGGGGAGGATGCCATTAGTTTTGACCTTCGGGGCTTCGGCCACGGAGTGGGCCTTTGCCAGTACGGAGCCGACGGCATGGGAAGGGCGGGCTGGTCATATGAGGACATCCTCCTTCACTACTACCAGGGGGTCTCAGTGGGCCCGTGGGCCGGGCCTTAAGGAAGGCAGGATATTCCCTTGTCCCGAAGCCATTAGTGAAGCACCTCAAACGCCTGTCGGGGGGATCCCTATGCCCCGGAAATTTTGCCGGCAGGTGCATAAGAAAGGAAATTCCTGGGCATAATACTTAACTGAGGTGATGTCCGTATGGCTATTAAAAACAAATTAAGTTCATTTTTCAAAAGCCTGGCAGCCATACCTGCCAGGGTCGGGAAATTTTTTCTCCCCGGCAGAAAGGGCGCGGAAAAAGGAAAGCGGTCCGCGCGTATGGTGGTTGTTCTTTACCTTCTCATTATAGCCGCTATCATAGGTGCCTACTCCCTGCGGGGACCCCTGGGGGAAATCCTGATTCAAGCAGACCCTTTTCCTTTTAACCTGCAGCAGGATGCTGCCGGGACTGAGGATGAAGAAACAGCTGGAGGCAAGGATAGCCCTATAACAGACGCCATGGCTCCCGGCAGCGATGCTGATGGGGAAGCTGGAGTACCGGACCCGGAGGAAGAGGCTGCAGCGGAAGAAGAGTTTGAAGAAGCCGTTACCGCCTTTTCACCGGCCACACCCCTTTTCTGGCCCGTAGACGGGGCTGTCCTGGTTAAGCACAATGATATGTTTCAAGTTGAAAACCAGTACCGGGCCCATTACGGCATAGATATCGAGGCAAAGATAGGCACCGAGGTAAAAGCCTCCTGGCACGGTACCGTCAAGGAGACGGGAAACTCTCTTCTCCTGGGACAGTATGTGCTGCTGACCCACGGCGACCAGTACCTGACCTATTACGCCAACCTGGGTGATATTTTAGTCAAGGAAGGGGCCGTGGTAAGCGCCGGCGATGTTCTGGGAACGGTGGGCGGCACTGCCGTCGTTGACGCCGGTCCGGGAGACCACCTGCACTTTGCTGTCTACTTGATAGAGAGGGATGGGGATATCAGGCGGGAAGTCCCCCTGGATCCCCTGGAGTTTTTGCAGACAAGGTAATTGGGTTAGCAGGAAAGAAAAACCAGCAAGGAGGGTCGGTTATATCCGGCCCTTTTTGTCATTATAATGCCCGCCCCCTCATATAAATTTACAAAAACATAAAGGGGGCGCCCCCATGCAGGACTATATCGAGGAAAGAGTTCTGGAAATAAGCAACTTCATCATGGAAAAGGAAACCACGGTGAGGTCAGCGGCCAGAATCTTCGGTGTCAGCAAAAGCACCGTGCATAAAGATCTCACGGAGAGGCTGCCTTTGCTAAACGTCCACATTGCCGGTGAAGTCAAGAGAATTCTCGAGAAGAATAAGGCTGAGAGGCATATTCGGGGAGGGGAGGCCACCCGTAAGAAATATATAAAAGAAAAAAAATAAATTTGTCAAAAAATAGAGGAAATTTACGCTATTATTTAGAATAAATAGCCTATTATGTAATTGGCTTCATTTTTTCATTTCCTATTTTCTTTTTTTAGCACACTCAAGAGGAGTGATTCAATGGCAACGGATATGGGAGTTGACCTGGGTACGGCAACAGTTCTGATATATTTGAAAGGCAAGGGGATAGTACTCCACGAGCCTTCCGTGGTGGCCATAGAGCAGAACACAATGCAGGTGCTGGCGGTGGGAGAGTCGGCCCAAAGGATGCTGGGCAGAACGCCGGGAAACATTGTAGCCACCCGCCCCCTTCGTGACGGGGTCATTGCAGACTTTGACATTACGGAGATTATGCTTAGACACTTCATTCGCAAGGTATGTGACCGGCGGCACATCTTCAAACCCCGGATTGTGGTCTGCATCCCCGGTGGGACAACCTCTGTGGAGCAGAAAGCCGTCATTGATGCCTTGACTCGAACGGGGGCCCGGGAAGCCTATCTTATTGAAGAACCCCGGGCGGCAGCCCTGGGGGCGGGCCTGGAAATATTTCAGCCTTCAGGCAACATGATTATCGATGTTGGCGGCGGCACCACCGACGTGGCCGTTATGTCCCTGGGGGAAGTAGTGGTTTCCAACAGCATCCGGGTGGGGGGGGACAAGTTCGATGCCTCTATTATCCGCTATATTAAAAACCACCATAATCTCCTGATTGGAGAGAGGACTGCCGAAGATTTAAAGATAGCCGTCTCCAGTGCTTACCCGGGGAACCGCAACGTCAGCAAGGCTATCCGGGGGCGGGACCTGGTAAGCGGCCTGCCCCGGTCCATTGAGTTTTCCACCCCCATGCTTATGGAAGCCATAGAGGAACCCCTGTCCCAGATTATTCGGTGCATCCGCCAGGTTCTGGAAAAGACCCCCCCGGAACTGGCGGGAGATATTATCAGCAACGGCATATTTCTTACAGGCGGCGGCGCCCTCCTGGACGGCCTAAGCCAGCGTATTACCAAAGAGACGGAGGTGCCCACCTTCCTGGCGGAGGATCCCGTTTCGTGTGTGGCCCGGGGTACGGGCAAAACCCTGGAGCTTCTGGATCAACTCTCCGAAAGTTTAATTTCCAGCAAAAAAGTTGCTGCTGCTAATTAAATATTTTTTTCCGGCAGGATTTTTGCGAAAAAGAGAGAAAGACATGGTAATACCCTGGCATAAAGTTAACTGCCGGTGAATAGATTAAAGGGTGGGCAAATATAAAAGTACTGCTTGTAGAACTGCTCTCTCTACAAGGGGATGCGCTCCGCGCATCTTTTTTTTACCCCGGCCTCAACCCCCAACCCCACATAGTTAACATAACTGGGGTCAGGCTTGAGTTATTTACTTACCCCCCCTTCTTTTAAAAACCGGGATCCCTGGGCCGAAAAACTTGACTAACTTTTAACTATAAGAGGGAGTGACGGCTCTTTCATGTATGAATACGCAGGCCATATGCACATTCACAGCACTCATTCCGACGGCAGCGGCTCTATTAAAGAGATAGCTGAGGCCGCCCGGAAGGCAGGCCTGGATTTTGTCATTATTACAGACCACAATAACCTGGGAGGGCGTGTGGCCGGGGAAGAGGGCTACCACGGGGGAGTACTGGTCCTGGTGGGTTTGGAACTGGAGGTCCAGGGAAGGGGGGAGCACTGCCTGGTCCTGGGCTTACAGGATATTCCCCCTGCCACTCCTTCCGCGGACAAGTTTTTAGCACAAATTCGGGACAGGGGAGGGGCCTCCTTCCTGGCCCACCCCTATGAGCTGGGATCCCCCATCCTGTACAAGGGACGGGCTTTTGTCTGGAACCCCGTCCCCGATGAAGGCTTTGACGGCCTGGAGATCTGGAATTATTCTTCCCGCTGGCGGGACGGCTGCCATAACTTCCCCCAGGCTTTCCTGCGGTATTACCTGAAAAGGCCGGGCCTGGCCCTGGAGCCCTGTCCCCTGACCCTGGAAAAGTGGGACCTGATGACCCGGAAAAGGCCCGTCAGCGCCGTGGGCGGCAGCGACGCCCACGCCATTCACCTGAAACTCGGCCCCCTGCGCCCCGTCATCTTCCCTTATGAAGACCTCTTCCGGGGGGTCAACATGCACCTGTACTTGAGAGAACCCTTGAGTTCTTCCTTTGACGCAGCGGAAAAGCAGGTAGTGGAGGCCCTCAGGCGGGGCAGCTCCTTTGTGGCTTATGACGGGTTTGTCAGCAGCCGGGGCTTTACCTGCTCCCTGACCCATGAGGGGAAGGAGTACCTGCCGGGAGAAGGGGTGCCCCGGGCTTCCGGGGGCATCATCCGGGCCGAAGCCCC
>SLHK01000120.1 GCA_007136165.1 Syntrophomonadaceae bacterium | reverse complement strand
CCTTACCGCCTCCAGTACCTGTTGAATTTTTTCTTCTTCCACATCCTGCTCCAGATATTTCCGGGTGGAAAACCGCCTCTTGGCCAATTCTAAAAAAGTCATCTTTTCGTACCTCCTGATAATCGCTAATAGCATACCCGGCAAATAGAAGATTCTTTTTCGCCGGTAACTACCTTGATGTAGCCGGAAAGAGCCTTGTCCAGTTCTTCGTCTCCTGTGTCCACCCGCAGGGGCTCCCCCTGCAGGGACAGGAGCTTGGCCCGGCTGGCAATGACCGTAATGTTGTCCCGGCCCACCTTTTTTATTACCTGGGGGCTGAACTGCTGGTTTCCCCGGCCGAAGATGTAACCCTGGCCTCCGATGATGGTAACAATAATCCTGGCTCCCTTTTGCTGCTTCTTCAAAATTTCGAGGAGCTGTGCCTCCCCCACATCCGCTGCCAGCAGCTGCCTGTTTAAGACCACATCCACTCCCAGAAGGGTATTTTTAAGGTTTAAAGCCTCCATCACAGCCCTGGTGGTGGTTCCAGGGCCCACCAGGTAGAGGCAGCCTTCCTCCATCTCCTCCGCCACAGTGTGGCCGATGGCTGCTACCGCCTCCTCTTCTCCCCCGTTCCCCCCGAGTTTCAAATTCTGCATGAACCGCCGGTCGGCAGGCACCTGCAGGTATCCGTAGAGCCGGGCGCTGACCCTTCCCTCCCGGAAGGCTTCCTCATCGATGTCCATCACTTCTCCTTCCGCCACCTCGGGCGCCCCTTCCTGCAGGAAAAGTTCTGCCAAAGCCCCGGCACTGGCAGGACTGGCAGCGAATACGGCGGAATGGATTTTAACCCCGGCGGGAATACCCAGGACGGGAAGGCGTTGGCCCACCGCATGATAAATATTTCTGGCTGTACCGTCTCCCCCGGCGAAGAGGAGCAAATCCACCTTCAACTCCAGCATACGGGCGGCACACCCTTCCGTATCTTCGCCGCTGGTGTCCTCCCCCTGCCTATCTCCCACTACCGTACAGGAGAAGCCCTGCTCCCGTACCAGATCCTCCCCCATGTTTCCGGGGCAGGTTATCACATCCAGCCCCTCCTTGAGGGACACAAGCTGCCTTAAGGCCGCCGCCGCCCGCCGGGGTGCCAGGGGCACAGCCCCCAGTTCCCTGGCTTTTTTCAGGATGTGGAGGCCGTCGGTGCCTTTAAGCCCCACCCTGCCTCCCATGCCCGCCACAGGATTTACAATTAAGCCAAGACGTTTCTTCATTCCCCACTCCCCTTTGGTCCCGATATTTAGAAAACTTATGAGTGCTCCTTCCCCTCCCCCGAAACTCTTAGATGCGGCCGGAACGGATGATGGAATAAATCAGCCAGAAGGTCATGGCCCCTGCCGCCAGGTACCCCAATTCCAGGACGGGGATATTCCCGAAAAGGGACACATTCCTGATAGACTCCGCCACCATCAGTCCCATCATGATGATGCTGAAGGACAGAAGGACCATGCTGAAGGAAAGACGGTTTCCCGTCCGCTCCATGCGGTGCAAAATTTTCTCCGTTTCTTTGAACTCCAGGGTCAGCCGGGCCTGGTTCTTTTCCAGGCGGCCCAGAAAGCTGTGAAGCCTCTCGGGAATTTCCACCAGCATCTCCCCGTAAGAGGGCAGGTTCTCCGTCAGCCAGCGCCTGACCTGCCTCCGGGAGATCCTTTCCTGAAACAGCTCCCTTTCCATGGGTTCAATGATTTCCAGGAAGCTTATTTCCGGTGTCAGGTAGCTGATGGTTCCCTCCAGGGTCAGGACTGCCTTCGAAACCACGGTAAACTCCGAGGGAAACCTTATTTTATATTTATAGGCCAATTTGTGGAGTTCACTGATGCTCTCCCCCAGCTTCAGGTCCTTTAAGGGGAGGTCGTAATACTTATCCCGCAGCCTCTCTATTTCGGCCAGAAGCTTCCTCTCATCCACCTCGGCAGCAGGAGAGCCAATCTCCAAAAGCCCCCGCATAATCTTGCGGCTGTTTCCCCGTACGATGGCCCAAATCAGGCTGATGAAGAAGGACCTCTGGCCTTCTGTCAAACTGCTGGCCATGCCAAAGTCCAGCAGGGCCAGCCGGCCGTTGGACATCACCTTTATGTTGCCCGGGTGGGGGTCTGCATGGAAATAACCGTGGACCAGGGCCTGCCTGACCACACTTCGGGTCAAAACCCGGGCCACCTCCTGCCTTTCCACCCCCATCCTCTCCAGACCGCCCTTGTCGGTAAGCTTGGCCCCCCCCACATGCTCCATGGTAAGGATCCGTTGGGTGGTGTAATCCCAGTAGATTTTAGGGACATAGACCCGCTCGTCTCCCGACAGGCTTCTCCGGATGCGGTCGGCATTCCGTCCCTCCAGGGTATAGTCCATCTCCCGTCTGATGGTGCCGGCAAACTCCTCCATCATATCCTGCAGCCCGTAGAGCTGCCCCCAGGAGGTCCGCTGCTCCACGATACGGGCCAGGTCAAAGAGAATCTCCAGGTCTGTTTCGATAATTTTACGAATTCCCGGCCGCTGCACCTTAACCACCACATCCCGGCCCGACTGCAGGGCAGCGCCGTGGACCTGGCCAATGGAAGCACTGGCCATGGGTTGGGGGTCAAAGGAGGCAAAGACTTCTTCCAGGGGCAGGCGAAACTCCGCTTCTATCTGGCTTTTTGCTTCGTCAAAAGAAAAGGGCTCCACATCATCCTGCAGCTTCTGCAGCTGCTCTATGATATCCTCCGGCAGCAGTTCGTAACGGGTGCTGAGAATCTGTCCCAATTTAATAAAGGCGGGGCCCAGTTCCGTCAGGGCCAATCGCAGCCTTTCACCCCGGGAGAGGCCCTCCAGGCCCTTTGCTGTCCGCGCTTTTATCATTTTCAAGGGGAAATGGCTAAGGATCCCTGTTTGATCGATTAAGTACCCAAAGCCGTACCGCCAAATGACCCTGAGGATTTTTTCCAATCTCCGTAAATGGCGATATCTCCTGAAAAGAGACATACCCACACCTCCAGTCATAGTCTTCCCCAGGAGGGGTATCTAAATTAAAAACATGAAGACCAGGGGCACAACGGTTTTTAGAGCCACCAGCCGGCACAGGTGCAGCAGGGAGACGCGGAAGGGGTCCCGGTCATATTTGATGGCCAGGGTGGTCATGATGGTAAATCCCGCCGGCGCTGCCGCCAGAAAGCAGGTGGGATAATCCCACCCCACCAATTTGTGGATTATATAGGCCACCCCCAGGGCCGTGATGAAAGTGATTAAGGTGACCGCTGCAACGGGGACGAAAAGCCCTCCTGATGCCAGGACTTCCATGGTTTCCGGAGACAGGCTCCCCGAAACCATTATCCCCACCGCCACCAGCATATAGTTGAAAAGGCCTGACGGCAGTGCTTTAACGGGAAACCCTGCCAGGGACAGGGAAGCAACGGCCAGCATGGCCCCCAGCATCCCCCCCGCCGGCACCCCCAGCCCCGTGAGGATACTCCCCCCCACAACAGCCAGGGCAACCGTCAGCAGAGTTCCTCCCCCTTGACTTAAAAAACTCTTGGGATCTTCCCGCAAACCTGCCAACCCGTTCCTCAAGGATTCCCCAATCCAGGCAAAGGGGTGGTTGAGCCAGGGCAGATAACGCAGCAGCAGCATCCCCCCGTTACCGCTTCCTGCTGTTTCCGAGTCTCCTGCACCACTTCCCAGCCACCGCCGAATAATCAGGGGGAAAAATACAACGGTGGCTACCATGCGGATGGACTGCATGATGACGAGAACGGTGACATCAGCACCGCTGGCCAGGGCGATGATGGTCATTTCCGGCAGCCCCCCGATACTGCAGGATAAAAAGGATGTATAAAGGTCCAAAGTTGAGGTAAGGCTCAACAAGGTTCCGATAATAAAAACCAGGGATAGGCTCCAGATGACTATGACGGCAGCCGGCAGCACCATGAATCTAATCTCTCCCACCGTTTCCCGGGTAATCTTTGCTCCGACAAAATAGCCCAGCATAATCTGAACCCCCGGAAAAATGAAGCCGGGCGGCGGCGGCAGTTCATACCCCGCCACCCGCAGAACCCCGATGAGGGTCAGAGTACCAAAAACCGGGGCCACGGGCATACGCAGTAAAGTGAAAAGCCCCCAACCGCAGATGCCCAGAAAGAAGAGGAGGGCTGTATCGATTAATACTGTTTCCATGAAGACTGCATCTCCTTATTAGGCAGGCCGGGCTAACTATTTAACGGTCAAATACTGCCTCTTATGAAAATAACCCGCTTCCTCGATGCCCGCCCTGGCCAGCAGAGCAGCAGCGTACTGAAAACCCCTGCCCATATCCCGGCAGCGGTGGGCATCGGAGCCCACCAGGACCCGGGTTCCTCCCAGGCGCTGGAACCGGTGAAGTATCTCATAGTCAGGAGAACACTCGTCAAGGCCCTTTCTCAAAGGCGATGTATTCACTTCCAGGGCAATACCCTTCTT
>SLHK01000169.1 GCA_007136165.1 Syntrophomonadaceae bacterium | reverse complement strand
TTGGTCCGCTCAAACTTTTTCTTTGCCATTCCTGAAAAAACCTCCTTTGGAATTGATGACCAATAATTAAAGCCAATATTTTAATTATTTCCCGCCTGCTCCGGAAAAACACACAAAAAAACTTGTCCCATACAATCCCCAAATATATGTAGACAAAAAAATTTGGTGGCGGCGCAGGGATTTGAACCCCGGACACTGCGGGTATGAACCGCATGCTCTAGCCAACTGAGCTACGCCGCCTGGAGCTCACGACCGGAGTTGAACCGGTGACCTCATCCTTACCAAGGATGCGCTCTGACCTCCTGAGCTACGTGAGCAAGCCTTTATACACAAGAGATTAACCTGTACAGGTTAATCTCCCTGTTTTTAAAGTTGGTTGCGGGGGCAGGATTTGAACCTGCGACCTCCGGGTTATGAGCCCGACGAGCTACCGAACTGCTCCACCCCGCGTTATTAACTTGCTAAAAGAGCTTGGAGCGGGTGATGGGAATCGAACCCACGTATCTGGCTTGGGAAGCCAGCGCTCTGCCATTGAGCTACACCCGCTTCCCTGCCTGATGCCGCATTTTGCGGGCGAATAGTATTATACAATGTTTGCTCATAAAAGTCAACCACAGAAAAAGGGCGTGTTATCAGGCCTTTTCCCGGCCCTCCAGGTATCGCTCCAGTTTCCGCTTCACCCTCTGGAGGGCGTTGTCGATGGATTTGACATGGCGCCGAAGCTCCACAGCAATCTCCTGGTAGGATTTCCCTTCCAGGTACAGCATGAGGACCTTCCATTCCAGGTCGCTCAAAATCTCACCCATCTTGAACTCGATATCGTCATATTCCTCCCGGTTGATCATAAGCTCTTCCGGGTCCGTAATCTTGGCCCCGGAAAGAATATCCAGGAGGGTGCGGTCGGAATCTTCGTCATAAATTGGCTTGTTTAAGGATACATATGAATTTAGGGGAATGTGTTTTTGCCGGGTGGCCGTCTTGATGGCCGTAATAATTTGTCGGGTAATGCACAGTTCCGCAAAAGCCCTGAAAGATGAGAGCTTGTCCCCTTTGAAATCCCGAATCGCCTTGTAAAGCCCAATCATCCCTTCCTGTATGATATCCTCCCTGTCAGCCCCTATCAAAAAGTAGGACCTCGCCTTGGCCTTGACAAAATTCCTGTACTTGTTAATCAAGAATTCTAAAGCGATGTTATCCCCGTCTTTGGCCTCTAAAGCGATCTCTTCGTCCGTCTTGATATTAAACCTGACAAATACACTGTTGCCTTGGACCTCTTGGGCCGATTGGCTCACAAGCATCGCCTCCATCCTGGAATTGGGGAGCAAATTACACAGCTAATTATATCTCATGGGTACTGGAAACGTCAACCCTTTTGGCATAGCAAAGGGAGACGGTTCGTTCTTGCTGCCTCTTGAAGAGGACTAATTCTTCGCCAACACAAAGGTTTTATTCATAGGGGCCGCCGTCCCCGGCTATGCCCGGCCGCCCTGCCCGTCAGGGTTATCTAGGTCTTTTTTCGCCTGCGCATGGTTTCCAGCGCTTCCCGCTGCTCCGGCGGGAGGTCATCTAACAGGCGGCGGCGGTGGTCCTTTTTGATGCGGGCATAGGAATCCCGGAGCATCTCCTTCTCATCCCGGATTCTCTCTGCCAGTTCCCGGGCTGAGAGGCGGGCTGCCCCGTGCATGAAAACGCTGCGCTGCTCCTCCCAATCGGAGGTGGCCACGTCCACCGGCATGCGGCCGGAAAAATCCGCCGCCAGCCTTTCAATAAAGGCATCCGCCGTCTGTCCTTCCCCGGTATAGGCCACCCGCAGCAGGCCGTGGGTTAGAATTGCCTCCTTTCCCCCCGCCACCTGATGGGCATCAAAAACTACTATAATATATGACCAGGGGTTGGGGACATATTCCTGCAAAATCTCCAAAAGTTTCTCCCTTGCCGCCCCCAGGTTCTCCTTTTTCAAGGCTATAAGCTCCGGCCAGCTGTTTATGATGTTATAACCGTCCACCAGCAAAACCCTGGACATGTCGTTTTTTACCACGCCTTTCTCTGCCGGAAAATCTCATACAGGAGGATCCCCCCCGCCACGGAAACGTTCAGGGATGGGGTCTGCCCTGCCATGGGCAGGCGCAGGAGGAAGTCGCACTTTTGCTTTATCAGAGGAGACATTCCCTTGCCTTCCCCCCCCAGGACCAGGGCCAAAGGCCCCTTTAGATCGGCCCGGTTGAAAATTAGCTCTCCCTCCATATGGGCCCCCGCCACCCACACCCTTTTTTCCTTCAACTCTTCCAGGGTCCGGGCCAGGTTGGTTACCTGAGCTACGGGCAGATGTTCCACGGCGCCGGCAGAAGCCTTGTAAACACCGGTAGTCACCCCCACAGAGCGGCGTTCCGGAATAATGGCCCCGTGAACCCCCACGGCTTCCGCAGTCCGCAGGAGGGCGCCGAAATTATGGGGGTCCTGCAGGTGGTCCAGCACCAGAAAGAAGGGGTCCTCCTCCCGGGATGCGGCCCTCCCGTAGAGGTCGTCCAGGGATGCATAGGCAAAGGGGGCAGCCAGGGCCACAATCCCCTGATGGTTGACCCGGGGAGCCAACCGGTCCATCCCGGCCCTTTCCCGGTGCTCCACCGGGACTCCCGCCTCCCCGGCCAGCTGGATGATAGCCTCCATCCTGGAGTCCTGCAAGCCCTGCCTCAGGATGATCTTTTTTAGGGGACGCCCCGACTGCAGGGCTTCCTCCACGGGGTGCCTGCCGTAAATGATGTCTTCCTGTTTCTTCAAACCACCCGTCTCCTTCCCGGGGGAATATCTTTCATTACTCAGGGGCCGGAGAAGCCGGAGCATGGCCTATCTCCCGGCGCCTTTCGTGGGGTCTTTAAGCAAAAGGCTCAACCCCGCCCCCATGATTTCCTGCAGGCGCTCTACGCTCCCTTCCAGGTAGAGGGTGCCCAGGAGGGTTTCCAGGCCCGTAGCCTGCCGGTAGTCTCCCATGGCGGCCCCTTTGGGTATGCGGCCCCCGGCATTTCGCCCCCGCCTGACCAGCCCCATTTCCTTCTCCGTAAGAAGGGGCTCGATTTCCTTGAGGAAGGCCGCCTGGCCCCGGGCCCGGGCCAGGAAGGTGGCGGAGCGGTGCAGGGATGTCACCGGTTTGTCACCCTCCCTGCCCACCAGGAAGGTACGGATGTATACCTCAAAGACGGCATCCCCCACGTAGGCCAGGACCTGGGGAGAGCATCGGGCGGCAGCCTTTTCCTGCCGGGGAGTGGACCTTCCGAGAAGCCTGGCCGCCTTCTCCAGGGTTGAGGCCGCCCATTTCATCATTCTTCCCGCCGCCAGCGGACACCGTGGGGCGTATCCTCCAGGCTGATCCCCATCTTCTTCAGCTTGTCCCGGATGGCATCGGCTTCCTGCCAGTTTTTCTCCCGGCGGGCCCGCTCACGCCGTTCAATTAAAGCTTCCACTTCCTTTTCCAGGCTGTCCCCGTCGGAGGCGGGAAAAATGAAACCCAGCATATCATCCACTTCCCGGTAAAAATCCAGGGCTTCCCGCAGGGCCCCGCCATCCAAAGGGCCGGCCTGGTTTACATAGATATTGACCTCCCGGGCCAGGTGGAAGAGGTCGGCGATGCCCTCGGCGGTGTTAAAATCGTCATTCATGGCCCGGATAAACCCCTCCCGGGCCTTGAGGACCTTCTCCCTCAAGGGCTTCCCGGCAGAGGCCTCCCCCTCCGGCAGTTTGGCCAGCAGATCTTCGGCGTTGGCCACCATGGTCTGCATGCGGCGCAGGCCCGCCTCGGCATGTTCCAGGAGTTCCGGGCTGAAGTTGATGGGGCTGCGGTAGTGGGAGGAAAGCATAAAAAATCTGATCACCTGGGGGTCAACGGTCTCGAGGATCTGGCGAACCGTCAAAACGTTGCCCAGGGATTTGGACATCTTTTCCTTATTGATCTTCAGATAGCCGGCATGAAGCCAGTAGCGGGAAAAAGGCTTTCCCGTGGCCCCCTCGCTCTGGGCTGCCTCATTCTCGTGGTGGGGGAAAATCAGATCCGGTCCGCCGGCATGGATATCGATGGTGTCTCCCAGGTACTCCATGGCCATAACGGAGCACTCGATGTGCCAGCCGGGCCGGCCGGGCCCCCAGGGGCTTTCCCAGGCGGGCTCCCCCGCTTTTTGCCCCTTCCAGAGGGCAAAATCCCCGGGGTGCCGCTTTCCCTCTTCCACCTCCACCCGGGCTCCCGAAACCAGTTCCTCCAGGGGCTGCCCCGAGAGCCTGCCGTAAGGGGGGAAATTCTCCACGCTGAAATAAACATCTCCCTGATGCTGGTAAGCCAGGCCCTTTTCCATGAGTTTTTGAATAAGTTCGATCATACCGGGGATAAAATCGGTGGCCCGGGGGTGGTGGTCGGCGGGGCGCACGCCCAGGACCTGGGCATCGGCAAAATAGGCGGCAATCATCTCCTCCGCCAGTTCTTTCAGGGTAATTCCCCGCTCAGCCGCCCGCTTGATCATCTTGTCCTCGATATCGGTAAAGTTCTGCACATAAGTGACCTTGTATCCCCGGTATTCAAGGTAGCGGCGGATAACATCGAAGACGATAAAGACCCGGGCATTGCCGATATGGAAATAGTCGTAGACGGTGGGCCCGCAGGAATAAATGCCCACCCTGCCCTCATGAAGGGGCTCGAAGGTTTCCTTCCTCCGCGTAATGGTGTTAAAGAGCTTTACGGCCACGTTGTCCCTCCTCCCACTTATTTTCCTGACAGGTTTCCAGGCGGCAGCGCAGATCATCCACCTGCCGCTGCAGGCAGTCCAGCATCTCAGCCACCGGGTCCGGCATATCGTGGTGGTTCAAGTTCACGGCGGGAACCCGCTGCCCCTGGTAGATAACCACCCGGCCGGGAATCCCCACCACGGTGGTATTGGCGGGAACGTCGTTCAAGACCACGGCACCGGCTCCCACCCGAACGTTGTCGCCAATGGTAACGGGGCCCAAAACTTTGGCACCGGAGCCCACCACCACGTTGTCTCCCAGGGTGGGGTGCCTCTTGCCCTTTTCTTTTCCCGTACCCCCCAGGGTTACCCCCTGGTAGAGGGTAACATTGTCACCAATTTCCGTCGTCTCCCCTATGACCACCCCCATACCGTGGTCGATAAAGAATCCTTCCCCTATTCTGGCACCGGGGTGTATTTCTATTCCCGTTATAAAGCGGGAAAGCTGGGAAATAAGCCGCGGGAGCAGAACCAGGCGGCGCCGGGCAAAAAAGTGAGCCAGACGATGCAGAATAACCGCATGAAGCCCCGGGTAACACGTAATCACTTCCAACACGTTTTTGGCAGCCGGATCCCGTTCAAAAACCGACTGGATATCTCTTTTCAACCAATGCATCCTTCTTTCCCCTCCTGGCAAGTAGCAAATAATAGCAAATGGGGACGGTTCGTTTTTGCCTGGCAAATACCCCCCCCGGCCGGCTGTGACTGCGAGGAAAAGGGGGGCAAAAACGAACCGTCCCATTTACCCCCCCGTGTGCGCATAAGAAAGCCGTCCCCTGACAGAGACGGCCACAACCGCGGTTCCACTCTAATTGGCAGGGGTTTTAGCCCCGAACCCTCTTAATCCCGGTAACGGCGGGCGCCGGGTACCGCTACTTGGAATTTCCCGTTCCCGGTACCTGTTCGGGGGTGCACTTCGGTTTCTTCCTGCCGGGGGCCCTTTCCAGCTCAGCAGGGGCCCTTCTCTGGTCGGCGGTTAAGAGACTTACTCTCCCCGTCATGACACTTCCATATGAAAAAATATAGTACCATTATATCCAAGGGAAAGAGGTTTTGTCAACGACTCCCCTTCCCCGCCGGTTATTTTTCCGTTTCCACCCATTTCAAGCTGTGGGCAATTCTTTCCTTGACTCCTTCTCTGCCCAAAAGGCACATGAGGGTGGGCAGTTCAGGCCCCCACAGCTGCCCCGAGACGGCGGCCCTGACGGGCATAAAGAGGGATTTGCCCTTGATCTTCAGGTCTTTCCCCAACACTTTAAGGGCTTCCTTGATGTTTTCTTCGTCCCAGGTCTCCACCCCCTCCACCCTTTGCAGGAGTTCCTGAAGCAGCAGCCGGCCCTTTCTTATAAATTCCCTGGCTTCCCCCTCTTCCGGGTCCTTTACCCCGCCGAAGTAGACGGAGGCCTGTTCCGGAACCTGGGCCAGGTACTCCACCTTGGTCTGGATGGAAACTAAAACCGCCTTCAACCATTCTTCCCTCTCCGGCGCTATTTCCCCGGCAGCATAACCTGCCTCCTGCAGGTAGGGCAGGGAATGGGACAGAAGGCGTTCCGGGGACAGTTTCCGCAGGTAGCAGCCGTTCATCCAGTTGAGTTTTTCACTGTCAAAGACGGCAGGGCTTTTGGTGACCCTGTCCAGGCTGAAGGCCCGGGCCAGTTCCTCCAGGGTGAAGAACTCTTCCTCTTCCTCGGGAGACCAGCCCAGGAGGGCCAGATAATTCACCAGGGCCTCGGGCAGGTACCCCATCCGGCGGTATTGAAAGATGGAAGTGGCCCCGTGCCGTTTGCTCATCTTAGAGCGGTCCTCCCCCAAAATCAGGGATATGTGGGCAAAATGGGGAAGGTCTGCCCCCAAAGCCTCATATATAAGGACCTGGCGGGGGGTGTTGGATAAGTGCTCCTCCGCCCGGATGACATGGGTAATGCCCATTTCCAGGTCATCGACAACCACTGCAAAGTTGTAGGTGGGAATTCCATCGGATTTAATAATTATAAAGTCGCCGATGCCGTCGGTTTTAAAAGTGACTTCACCCCGCACCAGGTCGGGGATGACCACCTCACGGCCGGCGGGGACTTTAAAACGGATGGCAGCTTTTTCGCCCCGGGCCAACCGCTCCTTAACCTCCTCATGGGGCAGGGACAGGCAGTCCCCCTGATGGCGGGGCACTTCCCCCCTGCTGAGCATCTCCTGCCTCCCGGATTCCAACTCCTCGGCGCTGCAAAAACAATAATATGCCTTGCCTTCCCGCAGCAGGCCCTTCACATGGGGGCCGTAGATATGGAGCCTTTCCCTCTGACGGTAGGGGCCCCTTTCACCCCCCGTGTCCACCCCCTCGTCCCATGTGAGGCCCAACCAGCGCAGGCTCTCCATGATCTCCGCCTCCGACTCCCGGGTGGAACGCTCCGTATCCGTGTCCTCTACCCTGAGGACCATCTTCCCCCCCCTTCTTCTGGCGAATAACCAGTTAAAAAGGGCCGACCTGGCTCCGCCTATGTGCAGGGGGCCCGTGGGGCTGGGGGCAAATCTTACCCTGGTTTCTCTCTCCATGCAAACACCTCCTAAATTCTGGGCCGCCATGTCCCCGGCAGGGGAGTAAGTAAAATCAAACCCTAAAAATTTCCAGTAAAGTGTCCCCCATCCTGCGGATAAAGTCCAGGAGGGGGGACAGGAGGGGCACCGTTTCTCCGCCCTCAACCCTTATCAAGGCGGCCTCCAGGATGAGCAGCAAAATTAAGGCTGCCGCCACAATCCACGCTGCCCTCCAAAAATCCCTTTTCTTATCCATCACCCCGCCCGCCTTCCCATGATTTTACCTTTAGGTTGCAGCGGAAAGGGGAAAATATTCAGCTTTTTGACCCGTTTTGCAGGAGGGCCACCGCCGCTGCGGAAATTCCTTCCTCCCGTCCGGTAAACCCCATCCCCTCGGTGGTGGTGGCCTTGATGTTGACACACCCCGAAGGCATGTCCAGAACCCGGGCCACCTTCTCCTCCATGGCGGGGATAAAGGGCGATAAGGCCGGCTTTTGGGCGATAACAACGGCGTCCAGGTTCACCGGGGACAATCCTTTCCCCCGCAGAAGTTCTGCCACCTTCCCCAAAAGGATAAGGCTGGACACCCCCCGGTAGGCAGGGTCCGTATCGGGGAAGTGCCTGCCTATATCTCCCAGGGCCGCCGCCCCCAACAGGGCGTCCATAATAGCATGGGTCAGGACATCGGCGTCGGAGTGGCCCAGCAGCCCGGCGGAGTGGGGTATGTCAACGCCCCCCAAAACCAGGGGCCTTCCCGAAACAAACCGGTGGGCATCAAAGCCCAATCCTATCCGCATCCCCCCGCCTCCTCTCCTTAAGAAGGACCCCCGCCCAGAGCAAATCCTCCGGCGTGGTAACCTTGATGTTTGCAAAACTTCCCGGTACGGTGCGCACCCGCCCGCCGTACTTCTCCACCAGGGCCGTTTCGTCGGTGGCCCGGAAGCCTTCCCGCCCGGCTTTTTCCAAAGCCTTGAGGAGGACCTCCCCGGAAAATATCTGAGGGGTCTGGACCGCCACGTAGTTTTTTCGGGGAGGGGTGGCCACCCCGAAGCCTCCCGCATCAATTTCCTTAATGGTATCCTTTAAAGGCACACAGGCCGCCGCCGCCCCCGACTCCCGGGCAGCTTCCAGGACGGCCCTTACCAGGGCGGCCGTCACCAGGGGCCGGGCCCCGTCATGCACGCATATGTAGCCAATGCCCGGGGGCAGCGCCCTGATGCCGTTGTAAACGGAGTCCTGGCGCTCAGCCCCGCCCGCCGTCACCACCAGTTCCTCCCGGTAAGGCGGCAGGGACGGAAATACTTCCTGCCTGAACAAATCTTCCTCGCCGGGAGCCACCACCACCACCAGCCGGCGGGGCTTCAGGTGCAGAAAAGTTTCCAGGGTATACGCCAGAAGGGGGCGCCCTTCAAGCTTAAGGTACTGCTTGCTCAAGGGTGCCCCCATCCTCTTTCCCTTGCCTGCGGCGGGGATAACCACTCCCATATCCGTTATAGGCACTTACTTCACCCCGCTGTACGCTTTCTCCATGCTGGCTTTGGGCTTGGCAAAAATCATTCTACCGGCGGCCGTCTGCAGGACGCTGGTAACCACCACATCCAGTTTATCGCCGATATACCGGCGGCCGTTCTCCACCACGATCATGGTGCCGTCATCCAGGTAGGCGACGCCCTGCCCCGCTTCCTTGCCGTCTTTGATGACCTGGACCACCATCTCCTCGCCGGGAAGCACCACCGGCTTTACCGCGTTGGCCAGTTCATTGATATTGAGGACGGGAACTCCCTGAAGCTCACACACCTTGTTCAGGTTGTAATCGTTGGTGACGATCTTGCCCTTGATCTTCTTGGTGAGGCGGACCAGTTTGCTGTCCACCTCCGAAAGGTCTTCGAAATCCTCCTCCCAGATCTGCACGGGAACCTTCAGGTCCTTCTGCATTTTGTTGAGGATATCCAGGCCCCGGCGGCCCCGGTTCCGCTTCAGCAGGTCGGAAGAGTCGGCAATATGCCGCAACTCCTCCAGGACAAATCCGGGAATGATCATGACACCTTCTACAAAACCCGTGGTACAGATATCCATGATACGGCCATCAATGATGACGCTGGTATCCAGGACTTTTAAAAGCCTGGCCTGCCTCTCCAGGGCTTTCCCGCTCTTAAAGATGTTGGTGAAGAAGGCCAGTTCCTCTTTTCTGCTGTTGACCACCGTAAACCCCAGGTAAGCCATGACCAGCATGACCCCCGGGGACAGGTAGCTTCCTACCAGGGGAATGCGGTAGAGGGCAAAGCTCACCGGTGTGGCTACCAGAAGGCCCAACAGGACTCCAAGAAAACCCAAAGCGATATCCTGGGTTGGAATGTCAGTCATTTTTGACTCAACCCATCGGGTGAACCTGACAATTCTATTAATTACCCAGGGGGTAATAAAATAAAAAATGAGTCCAAAAGCAGAACCGCTCGTTATGGAGGCTGCGATGGTGGTTTCCGGTGTGGGGGGTATGTTGGCCATAGCCATGACATGGGTTGCAAAATCTGTTCCCGCAACCTGGTACCCGGTAGCAAACCCGACCAGGGTGGAAACAATACGGATAATATTTTTTAACATTCTCTTCTCACCTCCTTTCGCCTCCATTATAACGTATATTTTTGTCCACATTCAAGGCAGAATATGTGTCTTTACAAAAATTGTTCCCCAAAAAAGAAAAAAGCCCCCCCTAGGGGCGGCCGTTTATCATCTCCTGCAGCATGCCCTCGATTTCTTCCACCTGGACTCCCCGGGCCAGCACCAGTTCGCTTACGAGAATTTGCTTGGCACACTCCAGCATCTTTCTTTCTCCCGTGGACAGGCCCTTGTCCCTTTCCCGCACCATGAGGTTGCGGACAACTTCGGCAACTTCATAGATGTTGCCGCTTTTGATCTTCTCCATGTTGGCCCGGTAGCGCCGGTTCCAGTTGGTGGACATGGCTGAATGTTTTTCCTGTAAAACAGACAGCACCTGCAGTACCCCGGCCTCATCAATGATTCCCCTGAGGCCCACCCGGGTAACCTTGTCCAGAGGAATCATCACCTTCATATCGCCGATGGGTATATTCATGACATAGTATTTTTTGGTGTCCCCCAATATTTCCTTTTCTTCAATGGCTTCGATGACGCCTGCCCCGTGCATGGGATAAACGACCTTGTCGCCTATGCTGAACATGGCCAAAACCTCCCTGCTGATACATATGAATATATCGTACCATACAGGGGAGTCTTTGTCAAATGAAATAAATATCTTAACACACTCCGGCCTGTGTGTCAACGCATTTTGCAAAAAAAAAATAGTTTTTTTAGGTTCCTCTTTTTCCCCTCCTCTCCGGGGAGTCGTTGACAAAGCCAACTTTAAAAAAGTATAATATTGGTGAGAAGCAGCCAAACCATCACGAGGGGTGAAACCATGAAGGACATACCTGCCAGCGAGTTTCAGAAAAAGGTCAACGAACTTCTGGTCCGTCATAAAAGCGTTATCGACACCCTGTCCAAGATGCAGGAGTCGACCGCCAAGGTGAACCGTTCCGTCTGTAAAGCCGTTACCTACTGCGGTTGCCTCTCCATCAACGCCGCCAGGCAGACCTACCCCACTGACGCATCCTGGAAAGAGTGCCGGGAGTCCATGGACACCCACCTGACGGGAGAACTTTGCGAAAGCTGCCGGGAGAGCATAGAAGAAAAAATCGGCGACAACCTCTTTTACCTGGCAGCCATCTGCAGCCTGCTGGATATGAACATGGAAGAGCTTTTTGGCAAAGAACTAGAGCGCCTGAAGACCCTGGGTTACTTCCGACTTTATTGAGAAACCGGGATTTTTCAGATGATTTTTTCCAGAAGGCATTGCTCCCGGAGTCTTTTGAGGCCGCGGTTGATGGTCCGGGCCCTGACCTCTCCGATACCTTCCACCTTATTCAACCTTTCAGGGGATGAAGATATAATTTCCTTCAAGCAGCCCAACTCCTGCACCGTATTTTCAATAATCCCCCAGGGGAGGCGGGGTATCTTGCTGAGAAGCCGGTAACCCCTGGGCTGTACCGGCTCACCCAGATGGCACTGCTCTTCCTTGTAACCTAAAATGGTACCCATGTGGAATAAATCCATGAGTTCTTCGTCGCAGCTTTCTTCCAGCCGGCGGAGAATTTCCTCTTTCTGCCGGTCAGAGGACTGGTAGTCCATAATCACCAAACCCTGCTCTTCCGTCAAATTACCCAGGAGCTCCTCCAGCTGCATGCCGATAAGATTTCCCTCTACTCCCAGTTCCACGATATACTGCTCCACAATTTCCGAAATCCTTAAGACCATCTCGGAGCGCTGCAGCACCGAAATAACCTCTTCCAAAGTAACGAGATTTTCAAACTCCAGGGCACTTAAGTTTAACAAGGCCTGGTCCAGGACGCTCTTGTGCCTTTCCAAAGTCTTCAAGGCCTGACTTACCTTCCCCAGAAGAATAGACAGGTCATGAAGGACATATTTCTCCTCCTCCAGATACAAAGTTATGACATTGCGGCGCTGGGAGATGGAGATGACGGCGCTGCCTGTCTGTTTGGAGACCCGCTCGGCAATCCGGTGCCTTATGCCTGTTTCCCGGGATTGAACGTCGGGATCCGGGTTCAGGTGTACATTAGCGGAAAGGATGCGGGTGGCCCTGTTGTTCAGGATGATGGAGCCATCCATCTTGGCCAGCTCGTAGATGTTGCTGGGAGTCAGGGGTGTGTCGATATTGAAACCCCCCTCCATGATATCTTCCACCTTCTTGCCGGAGCTCAAGACGATCAAAGCCCCCGTCCTGCCGTACAGCATATTGTCCAGGCCTTCCCGCAGGATGGTTCCGGGGGAAAGAAGCTTTAAATATTCTATGAGTTTCTTTCTGCTTTTTTTTGTCATCCAGCCTTCACCTTCCCAGGCAGATTTCCAGGGCTTCCTCCAGGGTTGTCACGGGAACCAGGTTGACACCCTTCATAACTTTTGCTTTGTCGGCAGTGGGGGCAGGGATAAAAAAACGGTTAAATCCCAGCCGGGCCCCCTCCCGTATCCGTTCCAATACCCTGTTGACGGTACGAATCTCCCCCGTAAGGCCCACCTCCCCGATAAAGAGGTCCCGTCCCCCGGCAGGGCGGTTTTTAAAGCTGGAAGCCAGGGATACTGCCAGCCCCAGGTCCACGGCGGGTTCTTCCAGGCGTACGCCGCCCACCACCTTGACGAAGGCATCATGGTCCTGCAGGTAAAGGCCTGCCCGTTTTTCCAGGACCGCCAGAATTAAAGCCACCCGGTTGTAGTCCAGGCCCGTGGCCATACGCCGGGGGGCCGGCAGGCGGCTGTGGGTGACCAGGGACTGGACTTCCACCAGCAGGGGCCGGGTCCCTTCCATGCTGGCCACCACCACGGAACCGGCGGTAGCGGCGGGACGCTGGGTTACAAAGTACTCCGACGGGTTGTCAACTTCTTTAAGCCCTTCTTCCTGCATGGTGAAAACGCCGATTTCGCTGGCGCTGCCAAAGCGGTTTTTTATGGTACGCAAAATCCTGTAGCTGTGATGACGCTCTCCCTCGAAGGAGATGACGCAGTCCACCATATGCTCCAGCACCTTGGGGCCGGCGATGAGGCCTTCCTTGGTGACATGGCCCACCAGGAACACGGCCATACCCTGCTCTTTGGCCGCCTTGATGAGGGCGGCGGTACACTCCCGCACCTGGGAAATGCTGCCGGCGGAGGATGTAAGGTTCGGATCATATATGGTCTGGACCGAGTCCACCACCACCACCCTGGGCCTGGCCTTCGCCATGTGTTCCTGAACCAGGGACAGGTCCGTCTCCGGCGCCAGCAGCATGTTGGGATGGCAGGCCTTCAGGCGCTCCCCCCTGAGCTTGATCTGGTAAGCGGACTCCTCGCCGGAAATGTACAGAAGGGGGTGCCCCTGCCGGGCCAGGCCGGCGGACACCTGCAAAAGCAGGGTGGACTTGCCGATACCAGGGTCCCCCGTCAGAAGGACCACGGAAGCAGGCATAATGCCCCCTCCCAGGGTCCTGTCGAACTCACCTATCCCCGTGGGGAGGCGGTCCGCCTGCTCCGCCTTCACCTCTGTTATGGGGCGGGGGGCACCGGGAGCCTTTTTTTTGCTATCCCTGTACTTGCCTTCTTTTTTAGAATACCGCTCTTCAACAAAAGTATTCCAGGCCAGGCAGCCCGGGCATTTCCCCATCCAACGGGGGGACTCGTAACCGCATTCCCGGCAAAAAAAGACGCTGGAGGCTTTGACCATCAGCTGCACCTCATTCCGATAACAGAAGGGACAATTCGTGCCAGACCATATCCAGAAGGTATTCCAGGCCTGTCTTGACTTCTGCGCTCAAACCAACACCAAAAAGGGTCCTCTCCTTAATTTCCACGGCCAGCATTATGATGGAGGGGAGTTTGCTGCCGCGATACAGTATCTTCAGCGGAACCACCAGGTTAAAACCGTGGATGGTATTTCCCAGAACTTTCTCCATATTTTTAGCCTTTACCTGAAAGCGGTGGACGGTGCCGGGAGGCTTTTCCCCCTGGGCCATGGCATCGATGATAATAAGGCCTTCGCAATCTTTCAGGATTTGGAGAAAATCCACCCCCGGCTTCCCCATTTCAACGAGCTCCACTTCCGGCGGCGGCATCCCCTCCCTGAGGATACGGACGGCATGAATGCCAACCCCCTCGTCGTAAGACAGGAGGTTTCCGCAGCCCAGTACTTTTACCCGCATATCCTCACCTCAATACTTATGAACTACTTTTCCTGCCCAAAAGGGCCCTCTCTAAATTTTATTCCCCGGGCCCTGCCGGAAGAAGCCTTATTTTCGGCTGCCGGGTTTTACCAGGGGAAGGCCCCGGCGGCACTGGGGACACTTTTCGGGCATGTAGCTTTCCACGGTCAGGGAGAGGAGGCTTCGCAGGGGTACGTCAAAGGCGAGGCTGCCGCCGCTCCGGTCTACCAGGACGGCCACCTCCGTCACCAGCCCGCCGGCCTGACGGACCACCTCCATTACCTCCCGTACCGACCCTCCGGTGGTGACCACATCTTCCACCACCAGCACCTTCTGCCCCGGTTCCACCGAAAATCCCCGGCGCAGGGTCATCTTTTCCTCTTCCCTTTCGGTGAAGACGGCGGGCACCCCCAGGGAGCGGCCCATCTCGTAGGCCACAATAATCCCCCCCAGGGCGGGGCCCACACAGAGGTCGAGCTCCTTCTCTTGGACCTCCTCTGCCAGGGAGCGGCACAGCCGGGCAGCCGTGTCGGGGTGCTTCAGGACCTGGGCGCACTGCAGGTACCGGGCGCTGTGGCGTCCGGAAGTCAGCAGAAAATGACCCTCGTGCAGGGCCCCCAGTTCCCGGAATATCTGAAGGATTTCGTCGCGGCAAAGCATGCTATCCCTTCTTTCCAGATTATTAATCACAGCGGCAGGCGGCTTTACGGGCCCTGCCGCACGGCCGGTTCAAGCCCCGGGGGTTAAAGACTCCAGTATGGACTTAAGGGCCGCCCGGGGGTCCGGGGCGCCGGTTACGGGGCGGCCGATTACCAGGTAATCGGCCCCTGCCTCGGCGGCCTCCCGGGGGCTCATGACCCTTTTCTGGTCCTGGAGCTCCGCCCCCAAAGGCCTGACACCGGGGGTCAGGATAATAAAGTCTTCCCCCAGTTCCTCCCGCAGCCGGGCCGTCTCCCGGGGAGAGGCCACCACCCCCTGGAGGCGGCAGCGGCGGCAGAGGCGGGCCAGTTCCAGGACCTGCTCCTCCAGGGGCCTGCTTACCCCCACCTGCCGCAGGCCTTCCCCGTCCATGGAGGTGAGGACCGTAACCCCCAGGACCAGGGGGGGCTCTATTCCCAGCCGCCCGGCCTCCCCGGCGGCGGCAGAAGCGGCGGCCCTGAGCATCTCCTCCCCTCCCAGGGCATGGACGTTAAACATGAAGGCGCCGCCGGCAGCGGCGGCCCGGGCGGCCCCCGCCACGGTGTTGGGGATATCGTGAAATTTCAGGTCTAAAAACACCCGGCCGCCCCGGTCCCTGATTTTTCTCACAATACCAGGGCCCGCACGGCCGAAGAGTTCCAGCCCCACTTTAAAAAAAGGGTTGAGGGGCAGCAGCAGCTCCACCAGCTCCAACGCCTTCTCTTCCCGGGGCACATCCAGAGGGATGATGACCCCGCCCTTTAATTTTCGCATCCTTCTCCACCTTCTTTCCCGGATTTCAAACCTTTCCTCTCCTCCCAGCCGTGGGCCCGGCGGCAGATATCCCCCAGGCGGGGAATACTCTTTCTGACCAGGTATGCTTCCAACCCCGACAGGACCCGCCCAAAGACGGAAGGATCCACCAGCCCCGCGGTGCCGATGGCCACCGCTGAAGCCCCGGCCAGGATAAACTCCAGGGCATCCTCGGCGGAGGTAATCCCCCCCATCCCAATAATGGGCAGCTCCACTGCTTCCGCCACCTGCCAGACCATGCGCACCGCCACCGGGCGCAGGGCAGGCCCCGACAGCCCTCCCGTCACGTTCCCCAGCACGGGAGCCTGCCCTTCCACATCTATGGCCATACCCGTCAGGGTGTTGATGAGGGACAGGGCGTCGGCCCCTCCCGCCGCCGCGCCCCGGGCAATTTCCCGGATATCGGTGACGTTGGGGGTAAGCTTGACAATAAGGGTTCCGGGGAAGACCTCCCGGACGGCCTTGACCAGGGCTTCCGCCTGCAGGGGGCAGGTTCCGAAGGCCGCGCCTCCCCGGGCCACGTTGGGACAGGAGATGTTCACCTCCAGGGCCGCCACCAGGGGGGATTCAGCCAGGCGCCGGGCTGCTTCCACGTATTCATGGAGGCTTTCTCCCGCCACATTAACGATAACCGGCGG
>SLHK01000222.1 GCA_007136165.1 Syntrophomonadaceae bacterium | reverse complement strand
CTGGCCTTGATTCTGTCCCTTTTTCTTGTGTACATGATCATGGCGGCCCAGTTTGAATCCCTGCGCCAGCCGTTCGTTATCATGTTTACCATGCCCCTGGCCCTTACAGGTATAGTCGGGGGCCTCCTGCTTTCAGGCCGCCCCTTCTCCGTCCCTGTGTACATCGGCATTATTATGCTGGGGGGGATTGTGGTCAACAACGCCATCGTCATGTTGGACCACATCAACCGCCTGCGCCGCCAGGGAGAGGAACTCCTGGAGGCGGTTACAGAAGGGGCCCGGGTACGGCTGCGCCCTGTTCTGATGACATCCCTCACCACTTTTCTGGCCATGGTCCCCCTGGCCCTGGGGTTGGGCAGCGGTGCGGAAATCCAGGCACCCCTGGCGGTAGTGGTGGCCGGAGGCCTTCTCACCTCCACCCTTCTCACCCTCTTTGTGGTTCCCGCCATCTATTACATGCTGGAAAGGAGGTGGCGTCATGGCTGATATCAAGTGCACCGTTTCCAACTGCGTATATTACAGGGACCTGAAGTGTCATGCCGACATGATTGAAGTCAACACCATGGACGGCGGAATGGAGTGCAATAACAGCGAAGGCACCTGCTGCGATACTTTCCGGCCCGCCCGGGAAGACAAATAGGCAGAAAAATACATTTACTTTTTCCCCAGAAAAATGTATAGTAAATTTAGGCATTTAATGACAGTCCCTGGACCCTTCTTCCCCGGATGCGGGAGAAACCGGAGCTTTCTCTGGGCAGGATATTGTTACTTCTTTCCCTGCGCTAACGACTCTTAAGCGGAAGTTATTTCTTTCCCTGCATTAAAGGCCTTAAACGGAAACCTGCACAACGAGAGAGGAGAGCATTTGTATGGAGAGCCCACGCAAGTTTCCTTTTGAAATTCAGTTCAGTGTATTTGCCGGTGCGGCCCTGGTATACCTGGTGACCCTCTTTGTAACCCCGGGGGAGAATTCCTTCCTCCTGGCCCTGCCCCTCCTATGCGGCTTTCCCCTTTACTTCCTGGTGGACCGCCTGGGCAAGTCCCCCCGCCTCTTAAGCGAAATCATCACCGTCATGACGGTGGCAGGCAGCATCTACACCCTGTTCCTTCTTGTGCGCCTCCTGCCGGTGCCCGACCTCCCCCGTCTGGCAGAACCTTACTGGAGGGCAGCCCTGTACCTGGATGGCGATACCAGGGGCATCTTCTTTATCATTTTACTTCTCTTTAACCATCTTACCTGGAGCTTTAACATCAAAAATCGCTTCTGGCTGGTGCGGGCCCCCATGTCTTTTCTCTTCTTTTTAGCAATTATCATACTTTCTTCCCTGAGGACGTGGCTCCTCTTGCCCCCTGCCCTGCTGCTCTTTCTACTGCTGGTCCCCTCCCCCCGCAGGATCCGGGTTATTATCAGTTTTGTGCCCTCCCTCCTGGCGGCCTTCTTCATCACACCCGTTCTGGGCATGGCCTCCAGCCGGGGACAGCTTTTAGACTCCGCCAGCTGGATTATCGGCGGTATGGTCCTCTCCATTGTGGGCAGTGTTTTTGTCAGCCTCATCAACAGGACCAGCCCCTATCAAAAAGCCTTCTTTTTCGTGGTCTTCTTCGCCTTCTTCATTCTTTTTACCAGCGTGTATTTCTACGCCCTTTTGGCCTTCTCCACCCCGCCCGGGGAAGCCTCGCCTGATTTGATTCGCATCGTCCCCAAGTCCATCGTCAGCTATTTCCAGGATACAGGCATAAGAGAGGGTATTCCCGGCCTTTCAGGGGCAAGGTTCTGGGCTGCCTGGCTTTTGGGGCTGCCCTGGATTATCTTTTTAAAGGAGCGCTTCCAGGAATATAAAATGGAAAAAGAACCCCAGCACATGACTTTTTCTGCCGGCCTTTTAATATCCGGCGGGCTGCTGCTTCTGCACGCCACGTATGCCCCTGCCTTGCTGGTGGGCTGGCCGGCCCTCTTTTCCTGGGCCCTATTGGGGACGAAACTGCACCCGCCCCATGAAGCCCGGCTCACCCCGCAGGAAAATAAATCTTGAATTGATATGCCAAGTTTACAGCACATACCTGACGGGCTGTAGAAGCTTGAAATAATAACAGCTCGGGGACTGATTGTGCCTTTTTTTCATCTTCTACTGGAGGAGGAATACATTATGCTCTTAGCCTTAGCCCAGACAAACCCCCGTTTAGGGGAGATTGCCCAAAACCTCGAAAACATCACCGCCATTATCAACGATGCCCGCCTCAGGGAACCCCAGCTGGTGGTTTTCCCCGAAGCCGCCCTGACGGGTTATGTTTTCCGCTCCAAGGAAGAGGCTCTGAAGCTTCTGCCTGGGGACCTGGCCTCAGAAGCCATAGGGACCGTCAGCGGCTCCTGCGGGGATTCCCTGGTGCTCCTGGGCCTCATTGAGAAGGAAGGGGGAGAGCTTTTTAACTCCGCCCTCCTCATCTCTTCTCAGGGGCTTCTGGCTCGCTACCGCAAGTCTCACCTGCCTCACCTGGGAGTGGACCGCTTTGTGACCCCGGGCTCCGACCCGCCCCCGGTGGTGGAAACCCCCTTCGCCCGGCTGGGAATCTTCATCTGCTACGAAATGAGGTTTCCCGAGGTAACCCGGGTAATGGCCCTTAGAGGAGCCGATATCGTCTGCAATATTACCAACTGGCCCCTGGGTGCCGAGGCCAGCCCCGACTTTATCAGCCGGACCCGGGCCGTGGAGAACATGGTTTTCCTCGCCAGCTGCAACCGCTGCGGCACAGAGCGGGGGACCGGGTTTATCGGCCGCAGCCAGGTGGTAAGCCCTGGAGGCCTTATTGTGGCGGAAGCCGGCAGTGGGGAGGAAGTCCTTTACGCTTCCATAGACGTGACGGAAGCCCGGAACAAGAGCATCATCAATAAGCCCGGGGAGTACGAGCTCCACATTTTTAGGGACAGAAAGCCCCGGCTTTATGGTGCCCTTACGGAGGAAGACTGAGGAGGGGTATAATTATCGAATGCTCAAAAGGGCAGAGCCGCTCCCACTATCTTCCCTGAGCTGACGCCATTGTGCCTGAAGACCTACCTAAAATTTCATAATGCGAAGCCCTTTTTACCTGGAAAATTATCAAAAAGGCAGGAATTACGGGCTTTTATCGAGAATACATTTCTAAGGAATCTGTTAACCTAATAAATGGCAACGCATATAATACTACAATTCTCACTTTACCTCGAGGGTTCGCCCGCCCCTTGGGCCGACAAAATATGCCATGAAACCAGCAGAAAACGACAAGGGCGAAAAATCAGTGTGAGGTGGTTGCTTTGACTCAGGAATCCCGGAAAATTGCTTTGGACCGAGCCGCAACTTTAAAGGACAGCATTAAGGAATACCTTGATGCCCGCCCTGAAATCCCTACGGGTTTTACCCTCAAGGATGAATATGCCAGGTTAAAGAAGCGGATTATGGAATTTTTTCAAGCTTCCGAGGAAGACTGGCAGGATTGGCACTGGCAAATTTCCAACCGGATCACCACCGCGGATGTCTTGTCCAACTTCTTGAACCTTACTGAACAGGAGGCAAAACAAATAGAAGAGGTGGGCCAACGGTTTCGCTGGTCCGTGTCTCCCTATTACCTGAGCCTTATGGACCCCGATGACCCCGAATGCCCTGTTCGCCGCCAGGCAGTCCCTTCCATAAACGAAATTAACGATACCTACGGCAAGGAAGACCCCATGGCGGAGGAATTTACCTCTCCTGCCGAGAACATTACGCGGCGATACCCGGACCGCCTCATTATCAACGTTACCAACCAGTGTGCCATGTACTGCCGCCACTGCCAGCGGCGCCGCAATATCGGCGAGGTGGACCAACCCATCCCCGAGGCAAAACTTAAGGAAGCCCTGGACTACATCCGGGAAAACGAGGAAATCCGGGATGTCCTGGTAACGGGGGGGGATCCCCTGACCCTATCGGATCAGCATATAGACTGGATCTTAACGGAGCTGGGGAAAATCCCTCATGTAGAGGTGAAGCGCATCGGCAGCCGGACCCCCGTCACCATGCCCCAGCGCATTACCCACAAGCTCTGTGATATATTGGAAAAACACCATCCCTTCTACCTGAACACCCACTTCAACCACCCCAAAGAAGTGACCCAGGAGGCTTTGGAAGCCTGCCGCCGCCTGGCCAAGGCGGGCGTTCCCCTGGGGAACCAGGCGGTGCTCCTGCGGGGCATAAACAACAACCCCCATGTGATGAAAAAGCTCAACCAGGAGCTCCTGCGGATTCTGGTCAAGCCCTATTATATTTTCCATGCCAAGCTGGTGAAGGGGACCACCCACTTCGTTCCCCCCGTTCAGGACGGCATTGAGATTATGGAGTACCTGCGGGGGCAAACCTCCGGTATGGCCATCCCCACATACCTGATCAACGCCCCGGGGGGCAAGGGGAAGACTCCCATCCTGCCCAACTACGTGATCTCCTGGGGATCAGACTATGTTATCATCCGCAACTGGGAAGGAGAGGCCATCAGGTATCCCAATGTGAACCAGTGCCCGTAGGGGTAGGGT
>SLHK01000007.1 GCA_007136165.1 Syntrophomonadaceae bacterium | reverse complement strand
GGAATTTCCCGGGAGGAGCAGGACGCTTTTGCCCTGGCCAGCCAGGAAAAAGCCATAGCTGCCATTGATAACGGGCATTTTGAGGCGGAGATTGTCCCCGTCAGCATACCCCAGCGGAAAGGCGACCCCAAGGTTTTTGCCGTGGATGAATTCCCCCGCCGGGGCACTACCCTGGAAACCCTGTCCCGCCTAAGGCCCGCTTTCAAAAAAGAGGGCACCGTTACTGCAGGGAATGCCTCCGGTATCAACGACGGCGCCGCTTGCCTGCTGCTGATGCCCCTGCACCGGGCAGAGGCATCAGGCCTTAAGCCCATGGCCGTCATCCGTTCCTATGCCTCCGCCGGTGTTGACCCCCGTATCATGGGAACGGGCCCCATACCTGCCGGCAAAAAGGCCCTGGCCCGGGCGGGCTTGACCACCGGTCAGCTGGATCTTATTGAAGCCAACGAAGCCTTTGCGGCCCAGGCCCTCTCGGTAGCCCGGGGGCTGGAATTCCAGATGGACAAGGTAAACGTGAACGGCGGCGCCATCGCCCTGGGCCACCCCATAGGCGCCAGCGGCGCCCGCATTTTGGTAACCCTGCTCCACGAGATGGCCCGGCGCAATTCCCGCTACGGCCTGGCCACCCTCTGCATCGGCGGCGGCCAGGGAGCAGCGGTGGTGGTGGAAAGATAACCTTTTCCTGCAACAGGCCCCTCACCAGGGGCATTTTTTTCATCAAAGGCAGGAAAGACAAGATTTCAAGAGAATTCAATGTAACATTTAATCCTTTAGAGGAAGTGATAAAATGGAATTCGCTGCCATCACCGGTTGGGGAAAATGCCTTCCCCCTGCCGTACTAACCAACGATGACATTTCCACCTTTCTGGATACAGACGATGAGTGGATAGTCAGCAGAACGGGAATGAAAGAACGCCGCATTTCCCATGTGCCCATAAGCGACCTGGCCCATGTGGCGTCTGTCCGGGCCCTGGCTGCCGCCGGGGTTGATGCGTCGGAAGTTGACCTTATCATTTTTGGCAGCTGCTCCCCCGACGAAGTGGTGCCCAACGCCGCCTCCCGGGTCCAGCTGCTTCTCGGCATCAAAACAGCGGCCGTCTTTGACATTAATACGGCATGTACCAGCGGTATGTACGCTCTTTCTATAGCGTCATCCATGATTCGCACGGGGATAGCCCGGACGGCCCTGGTTATCGGCGCCGAGGTGGCCTCCTCGGTGCAGGACTGGACGGACCGCAATGTGGCCGTGCTGTTTGGCGACGGGGCCGCTGCCTTTGTCCTGCAGGGAACGGAAAAGCATGAAGGGATACTGGCAGAAAAACTGGGATGCTATGCAGATTCCCGGGATATTCTCCGGGCAAACGGGATAGGCATGCGCTATGCCGACGGGCGCACCATTTTGGGAACAATCTGGTGGAACTTTAACGGGCAGGAAATATTCAAGAAAGCCGTTGTGGGGATGTGTGAGGCTTCTCAAGAGGCCCTGGCCCGGGCAGGCCTGTCAACGGGCCAAATCGACCTTATTGTTCCCCACCAGGCCAATCTGCGTATTATCGATTTTGTCGCCAAAAGGCTCAAAGTCCCGCCGGAGCAGGTCTTTATCAACATACACAAATACGGCAACATGTCCTCGGCCACCACGCCGGTGGCCCTGGTGGAAGCTGTTGAGGAAGGGTACGTCAAGCACGGCACCCATATCCTTTTACCGGCCTTTGGGGCGGGCCTCAGCTACAGCGCCCACGTCATACGTTGGGGCGAGCGTGTTACTCCTTTACATTCTACCGATATAGAGCTGCCCCCCTGTGAAAAGACGGGCCTGGAAATCGTTAAAGAATACATGAGCCGCCCCCGGGCGGGGGGGCCTTACTAGGACGTTGTTATGTCCTGTTCATGACCTCGTATTATAAAACTGCCGGGTATTTTCCCCTGGCAGTTTTTCTTATCCGGCACAGCCAGTACGATTGAGATTTTCCGGTAAGCCTGACTACGGATTGAACCTGAAATCGCTGGTCCTCAAAGACTTCAGGGCGGGCCCTTCGATAATGTCCCCTTCATAAGTAAACCTGGACCCGTGGCAGGGGCAGTCCCAGGAAAGTTCCGCCGCATTCCAGGCCAGGTCGCATCCCATGTGAGGACAGGCAATATCCACCGCATGAATTTTACCCTTCTTGTCCTTATAGATGCCCACCTTTTTGCCGTCGTGTTTGACAACCCTGGCCTCTCCCGGCTCTATGTCAGCATCTTTGGATAAAGGCTTCAGCTTGTCCCCAATTAAGTGCTTTGCCACATCAATGTTGGCCGTCGTAAAGTTTTTAACCATGGGGTCTGCTTCAAACCTCGAGGGGTCATATACCGGGGCCCACGGGCTCTCTCCCTTGACAATCAAGTCTTTGATGAGGATGGCGGAGACAGTGCCGTTTGTCATGCCCCACTTCTTAAAGCCGGTGGCCACAAATATATTGGGGGTTTTTGAAGTAAGCCTGCCCACATAGGGCACATCATCCAGGGTGGTGTAATCCTGGGTTGACCACCTGTACGCCACATCCCTGACATGGTAGTTTTCCCTGGCGAAATCCAAAAGATTCTTGTAGTGTTCGTTTGTGTTTGGCCCCTGCCCCGTTTTATGGTGCTCCCCGGCAACGATAACGAGCTCGCCGCCCTCATAGGGGGTGGAGCGTAAAGACCTGCCGGGGTCTTCTGCGGTGATATACATGCCTCCCGGAAACTCTTCGCTGATTCTTATACCGAGAGCATAGGATTTTTCCGGATACATCCTGGCAAAATAATAACCGCTGCCGCCATAAGCGGGGAAGTGGGAGGCCAGAATCATGTTTTCAGCAGTTACCCTGTGGTTGTCTTTGGTGATTACTGTACAGGGATTGCCCTCATGGAAGTCTATGGCCCTTGACTGTTCAAAGATATAGCTGCCGTCTCCAGGGATTTCTTCCGCCAGGGCCAGTATGTATTTGCGGATATGAAACTGGGCCTGGTTTTCAAAGCATTCGGCGGCCTTGACCTTAAAGGGAAGAGGCAGCTCTTCCAGATAGGATGCCTTGATCCCCAGGCTTGCTGCAGCCTGGACTTCATCCTGTATCTTTTTTACATACTTATCGGATTGAGTATAGACATAGGCCGACTGCCTGGAAAAGTCACACTCGATCCCCTTCTCCTCTATTAACCCTGAAATAAAATCAATAGCTGATTCATTGGCCCGGGCATACTGTTGGGCCCTTTCTTTACCCAAGTGCTTAATCATCTGGTCGTATATGAGGGAGTGCTGGGAGGTGATCTTGGCCGTTGTATGGCCGGTAGTCCCCTGGGAGATGCGGTCTGCCTCAATAACCGCCACCTTTACTCCTTCCCGCTTCAACAGGTAAGCCAAAGTTATACCAACAATCCCCCCGCCAACAACCGCCGCATCCACATTGATATCCCTATCCAGAGCAGGATGGTCTGTCGTGTCGGTTGAAGCCATCCAGTAAGGCTGGGGTGGTTGGGCGAAACCGTAATCTGTAAACGTATCAGAAGTCATAAATAGCCATCCTTCCCTGATTAACAGTTTGTTTTTATTCTTTGCTTACCAGAGTTATATATACCTATATAAATAAGCCCATAAATGGGGCTTTCTCATAAGAAAATAAGAACCGAAGCACAAAAATATGCTGTTCTTTCTAATAGACCCATGAAGGACTCTTTAAGTAAACTGGTAACAGACAGGACAGATAAAACAAGCTGTGAGGAGGTGAGAAAATGGCTTCCGAAATAAAATGCAAGGTCAGCAACTGTGATTACTGGAATGACATGAAGTGCTTTGCGAAAGAAGTTGAGGTAAACATGCAGGCTGAAGATGCAAAAAATTGCTCTGCCGATACCACCTACTGTGAAACATTCAAAACAAGCAAATGTTAAAGAGACAAGCTAACCCCTTTATAAGCAGGGTGCTGTTACCGGCCCTGCATCACATAAGCAGAAGCTGACGCAAGTCAGCTTCTTTTTTTTGTTTGCGGGCTATCTTGTACCGGCACCCTTAAAGCAGGGGATTTGCTTCTTCCATTTCAACAGGAGGCTGAATTACTGCTTTATGGCCGTCAATAACCCCGGCCCCCTGGCTGTTGCTGTCAACGCCGGGGATTTTCGTGGCGTTAAGCATGAGCATTTCTTTTACCTGTTCCGGGGTCAATGACCCTTCGGACTGCAGCAGCTGCGCTGTCACACCGGCACAAACGGGTGTGGCCATGGAAGTTCCCGACAGCGAAATGTGCCAACTGCCTACCCTGGCGTTTTTGTTGGACTTATCCAAAAATGAATTGGGAGCCCGCAGGGAAACAATATCCACTCCGGGAGCCAGCACATCAGGTTTTACCAGCCCGTCAATACTCGGGCCGCGGCTGGAAAAATCAGCCACCTTATTGCCGGCAGGGTCCGGTGAACTCCTGTCGTTTGAGGCACCCACCGTGATAATCACCGGGTCTATCCCGGGAGAACCAATGGTGCCTTTATCCGGGCCGCTGTTCCCTGCCGCAGCACATACCACAATACCGCTGTACCAGGCCTTCTCCACTGCCTGGCATACAGGATC
>SLHK01000034.1 GCA_007136165.1 Syntrophomonadaceae bacterium | reverse complement strand
GCCACCGGCGGAGTAATGGCGGAGATGATGGCGAAATAGAAGACGAAGAGATGGGCGGCGATGGGAACCACATCCATCCTGATGAGGGCCGGCGCCCCCAGGGTGGCCATAATGATGTAAGCCGCCGTGGTGGGCAAACCCATACCCAGGACGATGGAACCCACCATGGCCAGCATCAAGGCCGGCAGCAGATATCCTCCCGAAAGGCCGATTACAATGGTGGAGAGCCTGAGGCCCACACCGCTTAAGGTGACAATGCCGATGACGATACCGGCACAGGCGCAGGCCGTCACCACCGTCAAAGAATTCCTGGCCCCTTTCTCCAGGGCTTCAACTATCTCTTTGGGCCCCATCCGGGTTTCTGCCTTAACCCAGGAAACGACAATGGTAGCTATAATGGTATAAAATCCCGCCTTAGTCGGAGTATACCTGATAACAATGAGCAAATAAAGAAGAACAATAATCGGAATCAGCAGATGACCGCCCTTTTTCAAAGTTTTGAAGAAGTCCGGAACTTCGCTCTTGGACATTCCCCGAAGCCCCAGGCGCTTGGCCTCGAAGTGGACACCGGCCCCAATGGACAGGAAGAATAAGAGGGCGGGAATTAAGGCGGCGATGGCCACCCGGATATATTCAATGCCCAGAAATTCCGCAATAATGAAGGCTGCGGCCCCCATGATGGGTGGCATGATCTGCCCTCCCGAGGAGGCGGCGGCTTCCACGGCGCCGGCGAAATGGTTTTGATAACCGACCTTTTTCATGAGGGGAATGGTAAAGGCTCCTGTCGTCACCACGTTGGCCACGGCACTGCCGGAGATGCTACCCATGAAGCCGCTGGCCACCACAGCGGTTTTGGCAGGCCCCCCCACCGTCCTGCCGGCCAGGGAGTAGGCCAGGTTGATAAAGAATTGCCCCATGCCCGACCTCTCCAAAAAAGCCCCGAAAAGGATGAAGAGAAACACGTAGGTGGCGGAAACCCCCAGGGGTACCCCGAAAATCCCTTCCAGGGTCAAGTAGAGCTGGTTGGAAATCCGTTCTATGGAATAACCCCGGTGGGCCAAAAGGCCGGGGATATAGCTGCCAAAATGTCCATACACCAGAAATACGGAAGCCACGATGGGCAGGGCATTGCCTGTCACTCTCCTGGTGGCCTCCAGAACCAAAAGGATAAGGATAATCCCCATTAATGTATCTACATTATTCCAGCGGCCGGCCCGCAGTATAATGGCATCCAGGTTGATAACCAGGTAAAAGGTGGTAGTTATGCCCAGGACCCCCAGGATAAAGTCCAGGACCCGCCAGCCCGGTTTGCCTTTTTTGCTGGGATAGAGCAGAAAGACCAAAATCAGGGCAAACATCAGGTGGTAGCTGCGCTGAAGCCACGGGGTAAATGGCCGGTAACCGGCCGTATATAAGTGGAAAAGGGACATGAGAACCGCTGTCGCGCAGACCATGAACTGGGTCAGGTCCATGCCCCATATCTTTTTTTTAAAAAGTTCCATAAATAGCTTTCCTCCTTATTGGGATAAGTACTAATGTCTTTCTTCGATATAAACCACAACGAGTTCGCCACCCTGAAAAACCTGGGATACGGGCGTTTCAGTCCCTGCTAATACCAAAGTATGGTCGGCAATACGCCCTACTCGCAAATACTGTTCTATAAAAATTTTATCAATATTTTTTATCACCTGTAACCCATCTTCAAACTTTAACTCCCCCTGCCAGTCTCCCAGGCCTGCTCCGAAGGCATGCTGCCGGGTTTGTCGAAGGACAAAGCCATCGGAACCCAGGACCTGGTAATCTTCATAAACAGGGAGGAGATCTACCGAGTGGATATATTTTATAGTAAAGCCGTCACCTTCCTCCACGGGGAATGCCATTCTTTCGGTTCCCGATGTGGAGGCAATAACCAGCCAGTACTTTCCTTCCCCTTCGGCGGAATTATGGGATGCCTTCCCCAGGGCCAGCGTACCGGCCGCCAGGATAAGGATAATTAATGCGAAAAAGGGTGGAGAAGGCCTCCACCCTCTCTTTTTAACCACTATGTGCTTCTCCCTTCACTAGGGGCGCAGGTTGTCGGGAACTTCCAGGCCAATCTCCTCCAGGTACTTTATGGTTCCCGGGTGGAGGGGTATGCTGGAGTTATCCAGGGTTACCTGAGGTGTAGTCCATTCGCCCACGGCGTGAATATCAATCAGTTCTTGCTGGTTCTCAAAGATGGCCTTGACCATTTCGTAGACATCTTCTACCGATGCATCCTTGTGAACTATGGCAGAGTTCCAGACCGCCAGAGTCTTGACAGCGGGGATTCCCGGGTAAGTGTTGGCTGCCATGGTGTTTTCTACGTAGAAGGGGTGAGCCGCCACTACCTTGTCAATTTCCTCCTGGGTGAAAGCGAGAATGCGGGGGTTATGGGTGGTGGCCAGGTCCAGGATGGTGGAAGTGGGAGGGCCCACGCTCCAGATGGCCACTTCTATGTTCCTGTCCTTGAGGGCATCGGTCTGCTCTGCAAAGGAAAGGCGCGCTGCCTCTGTAAATTCGTCATAGCTGATACCCAGAGCACTGAGGACCAGGTCTGTCTTATACTCGGTGCCGCTTCCGGGAGCCCCCACGGATACCCGCTGGCCCCTCAGGTCGGAAATGCTGTGGATATCATAATCCTCCAGGGTGACCACCTGGTAAATGTTGGGGTACATCTGGAAGGCAACCAGAATGTCCTGGGCGTCGTCTTCGAAGCGGCCTTCGCCGGCCCAGGCCTGGTAACCCACGTCTCCCATGATGAGGCCGATCTCGGCATCCCCGTCATGGACCAGGATAATATTCTCCACCGACGCTCCCGTTACTTCCGCGTTAGCCGTCTTTCCCTCTAAATTATTGGAGATAATATTGGCCATACCACCGCCGTAGGGGTAGTATACTCCCCCCGTTCCGCCGGTGGCAATAGAGACGGTATCCGGCCAACCTGCACCTGTATCCCCATCGCCGCAACCTGCCAGTGAAAGTGCCAAAACAAATACCAGGATTACTGAAATTACAATAGACCTTTTCAAGCTGAACCTACCTCCTTGATTTAGTATAATTTAGTAGATGGTAAAAACCAGATCAGGAATTCTTTCACATACCTCCTTCCTCCAGGTTTTCTTGAAGAGGATGCTTTTGTGAGAGCGCCTCTTCAAAGTAATTTAGTACATCTTTTTAATTTAGACATTTATTTGATAATTCCTTTTTCTCTGAAAAAAAAATTAACATCCAGTATTTTGCAATATACATCTTTAAATCAAGAATAGGAATAAAATAAAGGCCAAACCCTTTACAAGGGGTTGGCCTGTATTCCTTTATTTCCAGTGGTTTTCTCTTAAAAAAGAGGTGTGGACAGGTACCTTTCCCCGGTGTCGGGCAGGACCACCACCACCAGTTTCCCCCGGTTCTCCTCTTCTGCTGCCGCCTTCAGGGCGGCATGGGCGGCAGCGCCGGAGGATATGCCCACCATCAGGCCTTCCTCCCTGGCCAGCCTCCTGGCGGTTTCCACAGCCTCTTCTTCCGTTACCTTTACGATAGTGTCCACCACATCCATATCCAGTACTTCGGGGATAAAACCGGCACCAATCCCCTGAATCTTGTGGGGGCCGGCCTTTCCCCCCGATAACACCGGAGAGGCGGCGGGCTCCACCGCCATGACCCTTACAGAAGGTTTCAATTCCTTCAGCACCTGGCCAACGCCGGTAACGGTCCCCCCCGTCCCCACTCCCGCCACAAAGATATCCACCCTTCCTTCCGTATCCCGCCAGATTTCCCGGGCCGTGGTTTCTCTGTGTATTTGGGGGTTGGCCGGGTTTTTAAACTGCTGGGGGATAAAAGATTTGGGCTCCCGGGCTGCCAGTTCAGCAGCTTTGTTAATAGCTCCCTTCATCCCTTCACCCCCGGGGGTTAAAACCAACCGGGCCCCGTAGGCCTTCAACAGATTACGCCTCTCCATGGACATGGTCTCCGGCATGGTTAAAATCAAGGGGTACCCCTTGCCGGCGCAGACCAGGGCCAGGCCGACGCCCGTATTGCCGCTGGTAGGTTCGATGATGGTGGTCTCCCTGTCTATCAGGCCCTTTTCCTCGGCTGCTTCAATCATGGACAGGGCAATCCTGTCCTTGACACTGCCGCCGGGGTTGAAGGATTCGAGTTTCGCATATACCTGTCTTCCCTCCGGGGCCCTTAACCTGACCAGGGGCGTGCCCCCGATTAGTTCAGCGATATTGTTATACATTCTTCCCACATTAATTCCCCCTAAATCCCATATGTTTTTATGATATTATTTTATGCCGTCCTTTTTGCCTTGTCAACCTTATTCTTTAGTTAAGGCCCTTATCGCCCGGCCAAGCAGTCTCTCATATAAGCGTCCATGGTGTTAAATTCTATCAAAAAAGAGTCGTGGCCGTGGGGTGAGTTCAGTTCATCATAGCGGGCGTCAACACCTGAGCGCCTCATCTCCACGGACAAACCCCGAACCTCCCGGGGATAAAACAATATATCGGTGCTGATACCCATGAGAAAGACCCGGCTTCTGATTCTCCCCAGGGCCGTCTTAT